>JAEEJD010000173.1 GCA_016281675.1 Lachnospiraceae bacterium | reverse complement strand
TTCGTATCGTAATAAGCATTTAAGAACTTACCAGCATCGTCTCTTGAGAATCCGTAAGTCATCTGAGTCAGGTCGTTCGTACCGAAGCAGAAGAAATCCGCGTTTGCCGCGATCTCGTCAGCCGTAAGAGCGGCTCTGGGGATCTCGATCATTGTACCGACTTCATACTCAAGCTTGAATCCGGCAGCCTTGATCTCTTCATCCGCGGTCTCTACAACTATCTTCTTAACGAAGATAAACTCTTTGACATCTCCTACGAGAGGGATCATGATCTCAGGCTTGACGCTCCAGTTCGAATGCTTCTTGGAAACGTTTATCGCCGCTCTGATAACAGCCCTGGTCTGCATCTTTGCGATCTCGGGATACGTTACCGCAAGACGGCATCCGCGGTGTCCCATCATGGGATTGAACTCGTGGAGCGAATCTATAATATTCTTAATATCTTCAACCGACTTATTCTGAGCCTTTGCAAGCTTCTCGATGTCAGCCTTCTCGGCAGGTACGAACTCATGAAGAGGCGGATCAAGGAAACGGATCGTTACCGGATATCCTTCAAGAGCCTCGTAAAGTTTCTCGAAGTCTCCCTGCTGGTAAGGAAGGATCTTATCAAGAGCCTTTTCTCTTTCCTCAACCGAATCAGAGCAGATCATTTCCCTGAATGCATCGATCCTGTCACCCTCGAAGAACATATGCTCCGTACGGCACAGTCCGATACCTTCGGCACCGAGTTCTCTTGCTTTCTTCGCATCATGAGGCGTATCGGCATTTGTGCGGACCTTCATCGTGCGGTACTTGTCCGCCCATGACATGATACGTCCGAACTCACCTGCGATCGTGGCATCAACTGTTGCTATCTTGCCGTCATATATGTTACCTGTTGTTCCGTCGATGGAGATGAAGTCACCTTCCTTGAACTCTTTACCGCCAAGCGAAAACTTCTTGGCTGCTTCATCTATATTGATATCACCGCATCCGCTGACACAACACTTACCCATGCCTCTTGCAACAACGGCAGCATGACTCGTCATACCTCCGCGCACGGTAAGGATACCCTGTGCAGCCTTCATTCCGGTTATATCTTCGGGAGAAGTCTCAAGTCTTACGAGAACGACTTTCTCTCCTTTGTTGTTCCACTCTTCCGCATCTTCCGCAGTGAACACGATCTTTCCGCATGCGGCACCCGGAGAAGCCCCGAGGCCCTTTCCGAGCGGAGTCGATTTCTTGAGAACACTTGCATCGAACTGAGGATGAAGCAATGTGTCGAGGTTTCTCGGATCGATCATTGCAACAGCTTCCTCTTCGGTCTTCATTCCTTCGTCAACGAGATCGCATGCGATCTTGAGCGCTGCCTGAGCGGTTCTCTTACCGTTACGGCACTGAAGCATGTAGAGCTTTCCGTTCTCAACGGTGAACTCCATATCCTGCATATCATGATAGTGATGCTCAAGTATCTTACATACTTTGATGAACTGTTGATATGCTTCGGGGAACTGCTTCTCCATC
This sequence comes from Lachnospiraceae bacterium, assembly GCA_016281675.1. The sequence continues at coordinate 11,575 of JAEEJD010000173.1, read as the reverse complement.
TCATCGATCTTCATCGGTGTACGGATACCGGCAACAACGTCCTCACCCTGTGCATTTACAAGGAACTCACCCATGAGCTTCTTCTCGCCCGTTGCGGGATCTCTTGTAAATGCCACACCGGTACCGGAATTGTTGTTAAGGTTACCGAACACCATCGGCATTACGGAAACGGCCGTACCCCAGCTGTAAGGAATATCGTTGTCACGACGGTAAACGTTCGCTCTCGGATTGTCCCAACTTCTGAACACTGCCTTGATCGCTTCCTTAAGCTGGATTATGGGATCACTCGGGAAGTCCTCTTCAAGTTCTTTCTTGTACTCGCTCTTGAACTGTTCCGCAAGTTCCTTAAGATCCTGTGCGGTAAGATCGACGTCAAACTCAACGCCTTTCTTCTCTTTCATAGCATCTATGAGTTCTTCGAAATGTTTCTTTCCGACACCCATAACAACATCGGAGAACATCTGGATGAAACGTCTGTATGAATCATATACGAATCTTTCGAACTTGGGATCCGGATTGGCCTTGATCATCGCTTCAACGACTTCCTCGTTCATACCGAGGTTGAGGATCGTATCCATCATACCGGGCATTGAAGCTCTTGCACCCGAACGGACCGAAACAAGAAGCGGCTTTTCGGGATCTCCGAAATACTTGTCGTTTTTCATCTCGATACGTCCGACAAACTCCATGATCTGACCCATGATTTCGTCATTGATCTGTCTGCCGTCCTCATAATACTGGGTACATGCCTCGGTAGTGATCGTGAATCCCTGCGGTACGGGAAGACCGATATTGGTCATCTCTGCAAGGTTTGCACCTTTACCTCCGAGAAGATTACGCATTTCCGCATTACCTTCACCAAACAGATAAACCCACTTTCTCTTTCGTAAATTCATTACCTTTCCTCCTGAAGAATAATATTGAAATATCACATGTCACTAATTATACCAAAAAACACGGAAAAAATCAGAAAATAAATTTGTCCGCAAAATAGGCGTCAAGATCGGCGATCTTTATCCTCTCCTGCTCCATGCTGTCCCTGTCTCTGACCGTAACCGCATTGTCCTCTTCCGAATCAAAATCGTACGTAACACAGAACGGTGTTCCGATCTCATCCTGTCTCCTGTATCTCTTTCCGATGTTGCCTCTGTCATCGAATTCGCAGTTGTACTTCTTGGAAAGCTGCGCATATATCTTCTCGGCACCCTCGTTAAGCTTTTTGGAAAGAGGAAGCACACCGATCTTGACGGGTGCGATCGCCGGATGGAAATGAAGCACCGTACGCATGTCGGGCTTGTCCTCCGTACCGATGTTCTCCTCATCATATGCCTCGCAAAGGAATGCGAGCGTCACACGGTCTGCTCCGAGAGAAGGTTCAACGACATAAGGGATATACTTCTCGTTTGTCTCGTCATCGAAATAATCCATCGGCTCACCCGAAGTGTTCTGATGCTGTGTAAGGTCGTAATCTGTCCTTGATGCGATACCCCAAAGCTCTCCCCAGTCGGTGAACGGGAACGCATACTCTATATCCGTTGTATGATCGCTGTAGAACGACAGCTCCTCGGGATCGTGATCACGAAGTCTCAAATGATCTTCCGCGATACCGAGGGTAAGAAGCCATTCGTAACAGAACTTTCTCCAGTATTCAAACCACTCCGTCTGGGTTCCGGGCTTACAGAAGAACTCAAGTTCCATCTGTTCGAATTCTCTTGTCCTGAAAGTAAAGTTACCGGGAGTGATCTCGTTCCTGAATGATTTTCCCACCTGACATATTCCGAAAGGAACTTTCTTGCGCGAAGTTCTCTGTACATTCTTGAAATTGACGAAAATACCCTGCGCGGTTTCGGGACGTAGATATACGATACTCTTCGCATCCTCGGTAACACCCTGGAAAGTCTTGAACATAAGGTTGAATTCCCTTATCTGCGTAAAGTTATGCTTTCCGCATGAAGGACAGGGAATGTTGTTGTCGGCAATGAACTTTTCCATCTCCTCATGAGACCATCCGTCAACCGATGACTCGAGTTTGATGTCTTTCTCGGCGGCATAGTCTTCGATAACCTTGTCCGCACGGAATCTCTCATGACATTCCTTACAATCCATGAGCGGATCGGAAAAACCTCCGAGATGTCCCGAAGCGACCCATGTCTGAGGATTCATGAGTATCGCGCAGTCAACGCCGACATTATAAGGGCTTTCCTGCACGAACTTCTGCCACCATGCACGCTTAACGTTGTTCTTCAGCTCCACGCCGAGGTTACCGTAGTCCCATGTATTGGCAAGGCCTCCGTATATCTCGCTTCCGGGATACACAAAGCCTCTGGACTTGGCCAGAGCTACGATCTTGTCCATTGTTTTTTCCATAACCATACTCCTTTTATTCAAGTATTAGATAAGCAAGTCCGTCCGATTCGCTTAAGACCCTTGCTTCGTTTGAATCTATCACATCAACATTGGCCGAAACATACGCAATATCCTTGAAAGTTCTGATCCTCGCATGTTCGCTCATTATTATGATGTTTCTGTCTGCCATGCTCATTATCTTGAGCTTATCGATCTTGTCTCCCTTTTCGACACCTTTCAGGACAACATCCATCGTATAACCGTTATCGTACGCATCACTGACTGTCCCGACGAAAAGCTTTTCTCCCACAAAGCTTTCGTAATCCGAAGGACCGGTGAACTCCAGATCCACATATATCTTCGAATCTTTTTTCAGTTCTATGTTGCGAAGTTTTATCTCATCCCCGCCGATGGATTCGTTGTATGCGTCTACGGATGCGGTAAATTCCGTCTTTAACTCCTCGAGGTTGTAATAGTCCTTGTCGAAGTTCTCAACAATGCTCTCTTTGACTTTGCCCCTCTTTTCGACCGTTATCGTCGTCTCGGCGAAATCATACTCGTCGTTTTTGCAGCCGCAAAGGAAGACAAGAATAAGAAACGATATGCAGATTTTCAAAAAAGATCTGTTCAATTACTGCCTCCCGACAATGACACCCGATTGATTATACCCCCAGAGTGTCCAAAAGGTCTATACTTTTAAACTTCCTGTCTATGATCCTTCGCATATAAGATGCGGACAGTTCGGCCAGTTCAGCGTAAACCTCGTCACTCACCGCAAAGGTAAAAAGCTTCTCAACAGGAGTCTTTACTATAAAATCTATCGCATATACGGCCGAATTGCTCAGGCTGTTGTTCTCCGGAATCCCGGGAAACTCTCCGTTTACGACCATTGCTTTCATCTCGAAGATCACACGCACGAGTCTGTTATCAAGCGATGGCTTGCATATCGCCCTTACCGACTGATACAAAAGCTTTAACATCTCTGTCTCGTCGTTGTTCTCGCGTGTATAATAATCCGCAAACTCGAGGAAATACATTCCGAGACACGCTCCGTCAAAATCCTCCCGAAGCTGCTCAAAGTAATTCGATACCGATGCTTCGATCAGATTATATGCCGTCCTTCCCTCAAAAACCTTGAACGTGGCAAAGCAGAACTGATCCGTTGCGGCCATCAGTCTTGATCCCTGACGTCTCGCACCCTTGGCAAAAGCCGTGATCTTGCCTCTCTCTTTCGTGAGTATAACTACTCTTCTGTCATAATCGTTTACGCTTGATGAGGCCAGAACCATTCCGGTAACGGTCACCGGGCCCGAATTATAACTGATCATCACTCAATTCTTTTCGGTCATATCCGAAGTTCTTTAAAAGCAGATCGGAATCTCGCCAGTCTTTCCTGACTTTTATCCACAGCTGCAGATTGACTTTCTTTTCGATTAGTTCTTCTATCTCATATCTTGCGGCGCTTCCGATCTTCTTGATCATGGCTCCGCCCTTCCCTATGATAATGCCTTTATGAGAATCTTTTTCACATATGAGTGTGGCCTCTATATCCGCTTTTTTATCCGATACCTTCATCGACTCGATCGTAACGGCAACTCCGTGAGGGATCTCATCGCTAAGACACCGGAGCGCTTTTTCCCTGATGAGTTCGGCGACTATCTGTCTGACGGGCTGATCCGTTACCGTATCTTCATCAAAGAACGGTTCCCCTTCGGGCATATACTTAAATATCTGCTCGAGAAGAACTTCAACGTTATCTCCCTTTAAGGCGGACACAGGAACTATCTCCGCCGGATCGCAAAGATCCTTATATGCATCGATTATCCCGAAGAGTTCTTCTTTTTTCTTGGTGTCGATCTTATTTATCACGAGGATAACGGGAACCTTAAGATTCTTCAGTCCCTCTGCGATCGCCCGGTCGCTCTTCCCGACATATGTCGATGCCTCAACAAGCCACAGCACGAGATCAACCTCGGATACGGTTTTTTTCGCAACAGTCATCATATACTCTCCGAGCCTGTTCTTTGCTTTGAATATCCCGGGTGTATCGAGAAGAACAATCTGACCTCTCTCATCCGTATATACTGTCCTGATGCGGTTACGGGTCGTTTGCGGCTTGTTTGACGTGATCGCGATCTTCTGCCCAATCATTTGGTTTGTAAGGGTGGACTTGCCGACGTTCGGTCTTCCTATAACAGCCACAAACCCCGCTTTTTTACCGTTTTGATCCATTATTTATTATCCGTGTCAGAGCTTTTATTCTCGTTTGCCGGAACTTCCGGCTTGTTCGGAAGCACCTGGGCTACAGGCCTTGCGGGCTGCTTGGGTCTCTTTTCGGCTTTGTTTTTTGTCGTTTTTCTGACTATCGCAATGATACCCTTAATGATACCGAAAATGATGAAGAATATGATCGCAAGGATTACAAGTATAACAAGAAGCATGGGAAGAATGCTTACGAATCCGACTATGAAATCCTGAATCGCAACCCACGCATCCGCGCAGCTTTCAAGGAATCCTCTTGCGATCCTCTGTCCGAACGAAAGCTCTTCAACCGGTTCGGGTGTATATTCTTTGACTTCCCTGATCGAAAGGTTGACCGTGGAATACTCAACCTGATTGTTCATCGTACGAAGTCTTGATTCGTAACTTTCAATCTCGTATCTGACCTCGGTCAGACGGTTCTCAAGTTCGATTATGTTCTCAAGGTTGTCTGCCTGTTCAAGAAGCTGATTGAGTCTCTGCTGCTCGATCTTAAGCGATTCCTTGTGGGCTTCCACGTCGGCATACTGAAGAGTGACATCATTGGCCGACTCGTTCTTGCTCGTTATGTTCGACTCGTTCTCTATATTGTCTACAAAGAAGTCGAGCTTATTCGCGGGAATCCTTGCAACGATGAATGCGTTTCTCTCCGACTTGTATGAGTCATAGGAATTTCCGGAAATATCAGTGCTCTCTGCATAACCTCCGAGTGAGTTGATGCGCTCCATTACATTTGCAACGAGCGAATCGAACTCTCTTGTCTCAACATTCATGTTGACCGTCTTGATGAGCTTTCTGTTTGAATTGCTCATTATCTCGGAGTCGGATACCGCCTCACCGCCCGATGATTCCGCTGAACTTGATGCTTCGACAGGCGCATCGTAGTCCCATGCCTCTTCAGCCGCATAATTATATGCCTCTTCGGCCGCAGCCTGAGGTTCGGATGATTTGTAGCTTCCCGAATCCGAAGATGCTCCGCAGCCGGCAAGGATGGCGGTAACCATAATCGCACTTAATGTGATCGCTGTTTTCTTTTTCATTTGATTCCTCCTTAAAGGTAATGCTATTTCAGGAAAAGAGACTGTGTCTTTGTAAACAGTTCCTTTTCTTTGTCTATCTCTTCTTCTCCTCCGAGAACACATATGCACTCGTCGTCCTTCATCTTTTCAACATATCTGTAAAGGGCACTTATGTCCTTTCCTGTACAGGACAGTATCTCATCTCTCTCCTTCTGGATCTTTTCGTAAGAATCTCCGCACAGATATGCATCGCGGCTTCTGCTGCCTTTGGCCGAAGGCGTGAGAGGGAAATCAATATCGGACATCGTACCTATTATGTACTTCGTCATGTCGCGTTCGGATGCGGTAAATTCTTTAAGAAAATCAACCGCTCTGTCGTATACCTCAAGAGTTCTTCGAAGGTTCGGATCACGGTACGATGCAAACGTACCTTTTCCGTTTCTCGTGAATGATGAAAAGCATCCGTATGCTCCTCCGACGACCCTGACCTGGTTCCACAGATACTCGTAACCCATAATGACCTTAAGAACGCGAAGTGCTCCGGTATACTTAAGCTCATCGCACTTATATGTACCGGCCTTTGCAACATACTGAACCTTCGCGCTTGTCTTGTAACCTTCGCTCGTCTTCGCCGGGCGAAAATCATACGTGCAGGGCGTGTTGATAACATCGGGCAGATCGTCCGTAAAAGAAGCTGCTTCTTTTGAGAGCATCTCATACTGTTCCTTTTGTGCCGTATAATCCGTAAGCACAAGATTCTCTTTCGTAAATATGAGAGACGATACTTTTTTAAGATTTGAGGTGAGTTCTTCAAACTTATTATCGTAATCGTCTTCCAGCGACTCTATAAGCCTGTAGAACTCGATACCGCCCATCTTCTCACTGATCATCTCGGAAGGCGTAATACCCGAAAGAGCCCTGTGAAGAGCCACTGCATGTCCGCTCGACATCATGGCACCCTGGAGACGTGATTTTAACATGCATATGATCTCATACAGACGCTTTTTGTCCTCAAGGTCTGATGTGAAAATCACTTCACGGAATATCTTAAATGCAAACGGGAGCTTGTCATAAAGAATCTTGGCTTTCAGTTCGAAGTGGTGCAGATATCTGAAGCAGTCGTCAACATTGTTGTATATGCTCGTTCCGAAGCTGATCCCGCCCGAATTTAAAAATATCTCATTCGCAAGATCCGCATATGAATAGTTCTTTGTATTTACCATCCCGAGAACGGCTTTTAATATTCCGACATAAGGAATGAGATCTTCGGGAACTTTGTTAAGATCAAACGATACCGTAAGGTAACCTATCCCGTTTGTGAATATATCGTGATACAGAACATCCTTGCCGGCAACGACACTCTTTTCGTTGATAAAACCCTCGGCTTCCTTTTTGATATCCGATATCTTAAGAAGCGGGATGCACTTTAGCACTTCCTCGCTGTCCTCTTCCTCCTGATATCTGTGAAGGGCCTTTGTATCTTCAATGAGTTTATCGATCTCCTGATCGCTCATGTTGGATTTGAGTTCGGACAGTTTATTTGCAAGTTCTTTGTCCTTTGCCGCTGTAAGGCCTTTGGAAGGCACGAGGCAAACAACCGATGCGTGAGTGTTATTAAGCAGATATTTTTCCGTCAGTTTCTCGAAATAATCCGTTTCGACCATTTCTTTAAGGAAGGCGAAAGTATCAAGCGGATTGATATGGATGAACGGAAGTTTTTCATCATAAAGCCATGAATCAAGGCATGACAGACCGTACATAAGTCCTTTCGGATAATGTCCGAAATCTGCCTCGCGGAATCTGAACTCGAACAGATTGATCCCAGCAAGGAGTGCCTTTTTGTCATAGCCGTTTGCGACAACATCCTTTAACACTTTTTCGATTATGCTTAAGAACTTCTCTTTTTGAGACAGATCGGAATTCTTGATGATGACGGAGAAATACGGCTGATATACTCCGTTTTCGTATGTTGACTGAACGTCCTTGCATATACCGGCATCAAGAAGCGCCTGCTTTAATATAGCTCCGGGCGACGACAGGAGCGCATATTCCAGAACCTGGAACGCGATATAAAGCTTCTCGTCAAGACTTGTCGATATAACGGCATTGTACGACAGATATGAATTCTCGCTTTCGCTCTCGTCGGATGTTATCGGGTATTCCTTGACAACTTCGCAAGGCTTGTCGAATCCCTTCTGAATACCCACCTCGGAATCGATCTCAAGGCGGTCGTATCTCGACAGATACTCTCTGTCCATATATTCAAGTCTTTCTTCAAAATCCATATCCCCATACAGGTAAATATAGCTGTTTGAAGGATGATAATACCTGCGGTGAAAATCAAGGAAGCCTTCATACGTCAGTTCCGGGATCACATCGGGATCTCCGCCCGATTCAACACCGTAACACGTATCAGGGAAAAGAGAATCGAATACCGAGCGGCTGAGCATATCGTCAGGAGATGAGAATGCACCCTTCATCTCGGAATAGACTACACCGTTAAGCGTTACCGGCGAATCCGCATCCTCTATCTCATAGTGCCAGCCTTCCTGCTTGAATATCTGCTCTCTTGAGTAAATGTTCGGATGAAATACCGCATCAAGATAAACATCGCAAAGATTCTTAAAGTCCTGATCGTTGCAGCTTGCGACCGGATAAACCGTCTTGTCGGGATATGTCATTGCATTGAGGAATGTGTTGAGACTTCCCTTTGCAAGTTCGACAAAAGGATCTTTTGCGGGATATTTCTCGGAGCCGCACAAAACGGAATGTTCGATTATGTGAGGAACACCCGTGGAATCCTCCGGCGGTGTACGAAAGCCTACGTAAAAGACTTTATTGTCATCGTCGTTCTCGATACACATGACCTTCGCGCCGGTTTTCTTATGCTTTAATATATAGCCGGTCGATTTGATATCGGTTAGATCGTATTTTGATACCGGCTCATATGCCGTAAGTTTTGATGTATCCATTAATTACTCCTTACAAAGACTTTTTTCGAAAGCTTAACTGTCTACTCTACGTGTTTATGCGAAAACAGATGATCGCTGCAGTATTCATAATTCCCGTTACACTTTGAACAGAACCTGAATTCAAGCGTGTCGGAATCCTTTTCGGTCCTTCCGCAGATCGCGCATTTATGCTTTGTGATCGTACCCGTATGAACAGCGGACGATGTCGTCCCACCGTATGCGGCCGACGATGTCGCTTTTTTAAACGCACGTTTCCTGTACATTTCCTTCGGGGAAATGCTCTTGTAATTTCTTGTCGTAAAGAAGAAAACGAGGAAATTCAGAAGGCTCATTATTATTGCGACCCTGCCCGCAGGTCCTATACTCGGATCAAAAAAGAACTGGTACCCCAACAGAACGGCGTAGATATACGCCATCCATTTAACCTTGACCGGTATGACGAAAAACAGCAGAACCTGTATGTTGGGATATGTAACGGCAAACGCAAGAAAAATGGATAGATTGATATACGCCGTTGAAAAACCGACGCTTATAACATCTCCCATTCTCTGAGGATCTCCTCCGTTAAGAGTTGTTATAAGGTACAGACCCAAAGCGCCGATTATCGTAAAGATCAGACCCGAAAAGATATACACGTTGTAGCGGAATGCGCCCCATGTCCTTTCAAGTGTCGTACCGAGCTGATAATAGAAATACAGCATTATCACGGTGAACAGACTAAGCCCCGTAGGAGGCACAAATATCCACGTGAATATCCTCCATATCTGATAATTGTTGAATATGTAATACGGATGAAGGGTGAATATACCCATATATCCGGTATAGGCGAGCAGATAACCGATAACATACGCGATTATTATGTACAACGACAGATTTGTGATCGCGTATTTCCCGATCTTTCTCTCCAGATTGTTTAAGAACTTGTTCATGATGTCCTCTTTTCCCGCATAATCCGAAATATTATACCATTACGCGGCCTTATTGTAAATTACGCCCTGACGGCACGGAACCGTCCGATTTAATTAACTTGAAAATAAGCACATAAACCTATATAATTGTTCACGCTTGCATAAATAATAAGGAAACAAAATCATGCCCGACAAAAAGTATTTTCTCGGCATCGACATCGGTTCCACAACCGTTAAGATCGCCATAACCGACGGAGACGACAAGCTTCTGTTCTCCGACTATAAAAGACATTTCGCAGATATCCAGAACACACTCAGGGATCTTCTCTCATCTGCAAGAGATCTTCTCGGAAGCGTAACGATACATCCCATCATAACAGGAAGCGGCGGACTCACTCTTGCCAATCATATGAACATTCCTTTCGTGCAGGAGGTCATATGCGTCAGCACCGCCCTATCAAGGATCCATCCCAATACCGATGTTGCCATAGAACTCGGCGGAGAAGATGCCAAGATCATTTATTTTGAGGACGGTAATATCGAACAGCGTATGAACGGTATATGTGCCGGCGGAACCGGTTCGTTCATAGATCAGATGGCTGCTCTTCTGATGACGGACGGCGCGGGCCTTAACGAATACGCGAAGAATTACAACAGTCTCTATACAATCGCCGCAAGGTGCGGTGTATTTGCCAAATCGGATATTCAGCCTCTGATCAACGACGGGGCTACAAAGGAAGATCTTGCGGCCTCCATATTTCAGGCTGTGGTCAATCAGACGATCTCGGGGCTTGCATGCGGTAAACCTATAAGGGGGCATGTTGCTTTTCTCGGTGGTCCCCTACATTTCCTGTCGGAACTTACAAATGCATTTATCCGTACTCTCGAACTCGACGAGGAGCACACCTTCATTCCCGAAAACTCTCATCTGTTCGCTGCAATAGGTGCCGCATATAACTATAAGGAGTCGGCCGTAGTAGAAATAGATTCACTCATATCGCTTCTTGACAGCAAGATAAAAATGGACTTTGAGGTTGCCCGTATGGAGCCTCTGTTCGCAAGTGAGGAGGATTATGAAACATTTACCGCAAGGCACTCCAAAGCAAAAGTCATAAAGAAGCCGCTTTCCGAGTATTCCGGTGAATGCTTCCTCGGTATAGATGCCGGTTCCACCACTACAAAAGCCGCCCTTGTCGATAAGGACGGTAACCTTCTGTATTCTTTCTACGATAACAACAACGGCAGTCCTCTTGCCACATCGATCCGTGCACTTAAAGAGATCTATTCTCTGCTCCCCAAGGACGCATACATAGCACACAGCTGTTCCACCGGCTACGGTGAGGCACTGATCAAATCGGCCCTCATGCTCGACGACGGTGAGGTTGAGACTATCTCCCACTATTACGCCGCCTCATTCTTCGAACCCGATGTCGACTGTATACTCGATATAGGCGGTCAGGATATGAAATGCATACGCATTAAAAATCACGCCGTCGACAATGTTCTCCTAAACGAGGCATGTTCAAGCGGTTGCGGATCGTTTATCGAAACATTTGCGCGAAGCCTTAACTACAGCGTTTCCGATTTTGCGAAAGCGGCACTTTTTGCAAAACACCCGATAGATCTTGGAACAAGATGTACCGTGTTCATGAATTCCAAAGTCAAGCAAGCCCAGAAGGAGGGCGCGGATGTCGCCGACATTTCCGCGGGTCTTGCATATTCGGTAGTCAAAAATGCCCTGTTTAAAGTCATAAAGGTATCCGATGCCAGATCGCTCGGAAGCCGAATAGTCGTTCAGGGCGGAACTTTCTATAACGATGCGGTTCTTCGCTCCCTTGAAAAGATATCGAATGCAACCGTTATTCGCCCCGACATCGCGGGTATCATGGGCGCTTTCGGTGCCGCGCTTATCGCAAGGGAACGCTTTGAAGACAGGAAAGACACGACTACGATCAATCCGGAAAAGCTCAATGCCTTCACATTCGAAACATCCATGGCAAAATGCAAAGGATGCACGAACAGCTGCAGGCTGACGATAAACAAGTTCTCCGGCGGCAGGCAGTTCATTTCC
>JAEEJD010000172.1 GCA_016281675.1 Lachnospiraceae bacterium | reverse complement strand
CATGATGGGAAGCAGTGTGATCAAAAATCACGCCGATTACAGACTCGTCTCACGCAAAGTGCTTGACGCACTCGCACAGTATAACGAGAGTAACCTGTTCCTGAGGGGACTTATCCCGACAATGGGATTTCCTTCGGATACGGTATATTTCGATGTTAAGGAAAGGACCGCCGGAAGCTCGAAATATACACTTTCCAAGATGCTGAGGCTTGCAACGGACGGTATCACATCATTTACCGTAAGGCCGCTTCATCTGATATCGGGTCTGGGTGCTGTTGTGGTTATTCTCAGTATTGTTCTCTCGATCGTCAGTCTCGTCGAGTGGGCACAGGGCAAGAACGTTCCGGGTTATACAACACTTCTTCTTGTCACGCTTGCTCTGTCGGGAGTGATCCTGTTATCGCTCGGAGTGATCGGCGAGTATCTCGGGAAGGTGTACATGGAGACCAAGAACAGACCGAGATACATTATCGATTGTGTGATCCATAAGGATGGCAAAGATGAAGATTGATATACATGCCGATGACTATGCCCTGACTCCCAACACTTCAAAGGACATGATCGAATGCATGAAGGCGGGAAAGCTTAACAGCATCAGCATCGTTCCGAATACAAAGTATTTCAGTGAGTGTATGGACATGCTCTATGAAGCGATACCGTCCATGCCTTTTCTTCCGCTCATGTCGGTTCATATCGATCTTGTCGAAGGGTCGAGTCTTACCGGAACATCCGATGAGATATCCATATACAAAAACGAAGGCGGACGGACGCTTTTGAATCTGTCGTGGGGAAAACTGTTTGCACTGTCATATCTGATCGGACGAAAGAACAGGATATACAAATGTCTGGAAGATGAGATCGCCGCACAGATAAAACGATGCGGCGAAGCCATAAACCGCTGCGTCGATACAGCAAACAAATCGGGCATTCCATACGCCGGGAAAGGGCTTCGGATCGACAGCCATCAGCATGCACATCATATCCCGATCGTCTGGGAGGCGCTGACAAAGGTTCTTGAAAGGGAGGGTATCACACCCGAATACATCCGCAATTCGAAGGAGCCCCTGTGGGTGTTCCTGTCGGAGAAGAGGCTTATCCGGACATACCGCCCCGTCAATATAATAAAGAACCGGATACTTGCTTTGTACTCGCATAAGATCGACAGGTACTGTGTGAAAAATCACATCCAAAAGATGTATCTGTGGGGCCTGATTATGAGCGGCAGGATGGATTCCGAAAGGATAGAAAAACTCATCGGGAAAGTATATAAAAAGGCCGAACGGGACAAAAGAGATATTGAGATACTCTTTCACCCGGGATTGATGCTGGAGGAAGAATACAACGGCGATGTGGCAAAAGATGCGGCGGATGATTTTTACCTTAAGGAAGACCGCCATGTCGAGAAAGATGCCGTGATGAACATAAACTTTAATATGCCGGGAAAGGATCGGTCATGATCAATACGATAATATTCGATATGGGAATGGTGCTCGTTGATTTCAGATGGAAGGCACTGTTTGAAGAAATGGGTCTTACGGGAGAGAGGTTCGAGCGGATGGCAAACGCAACGGTCCGAGATCCGGTGTGGAACGAATTCGACCGCGGGATATGGACGGACGAGATGATGCTTGAGGCATTTGTCGAGAGAGCACCGGAACTTGAGGAGGAACTTAACGATCTGTTCTACAACCGATTCACGGAGCTTCTCAGAAAGTTCGATTATACGGACGAATGGATAGACTCCCTTAAGAAGAAAGGATATAAAGTCTATATCCTGTCGAACTTCTCGAAAAAAGGTATAGAGGAGTGTCCCGATGAACTCGATTACATCGGCAAGACCGACGGTGCGGTCATTTCATACAGAGTCAATCTCATAAAGCCCGATCCGAGGATATACGAACACATACTTGAGAAATTTGATATCAACCCGTCCGAGGCGGTGTTCATCGATGATAATGCGGACAACATAGAAGCCGCGAAAAAGTTCGGGATAAATACGATACTGTTTACGGGAAAAGAAGATGCGGATAAGGGGCTTGCAAAGCTCGGGGTGACCTACTGACCGTCCGCCTCTTCGGAAGGGCGGTTATCGCCGGAGGGGTTCTCAGAATAATAATCCCTGCGTCCGGAGCGTGTCATGGCATATTTGTGAAGACAGATATAGCAGAATATGACGACCGGAACAAAGATCGTCATCGTGATACAACCCTTGAACATGGCCATTGTGGCACTGCTGTCGACAAGAGCCATTATGAAAGTCACTATATACATTCCGATAAGAAGTGCAACACACACAAGTGCGAGTATCTTTTTAATCTTTTTCATGAGTGTATTATAACAGAACTTAACGCGATTTGTAATCTTATGGTATAATCAATCATTATGGCAGAACTGATACATTTTAACGTGCCTCCGTTCTACGGAGATGAATTTGAATACATGAGGCAGGCCGTCGAAAATCATAAGATATGCGGAGACGGTCCGTTTACGGCGCAGTGCGACGAATGGTTCGAGAAGCGATTTTCCGCCGCTAAAGTGCTTCTGACAACGAGCGGAAGTGCGGCTCTTGAGATGTCTGCGCTTTTGTGCGATCTTACCCCCGGGGATGAGGTCATCCTTCCGAGCTATACGTTCTCGTCGACGGCGAACGCTTTTGTACTTGCAGGTGCGAAGCTTGTATTTGTTGATGTCCGTCCCGATACGATGAACATTGACGAGACAAAGATCGAGGATGCGATAACCGACAGGACAAAAGTGATCTGCGCGATGCATTACGCCGGTGTTGCATGTGAGATGGATGCCATCATGGACATCGCCAAGCGTCACGGTCTTCTTGTTGTGGAAGATGCCGCGCAGGCAGTTACGAGTACATATAAAGGCAGGAGCCTCGGAACGATAGGAGATTTCGGCTGCTACTCATTCCATGAGACGAAGAACTTCTCGATGGGTGAAGGCGGTGCGATCGTGATAAACGACAGGAAGAATATCGAGCGGGCCGAGATACTCAGGGAAAAGGGAACGAACCGTTCGCAGTTCTTCAGAGGCCAGGTTGCAAAATACAACTGGGTTGACTACGGCAGCAGTTACCTTCCCAGCGATCTGAATGCGGCATATCTATGGGGACAGCTTCAACATGCGGATGAGATGCAGTCTGACAGGATGAACAGCTGGAACAGGTATTATGAGGCGTTTCGCCCTCTCGAGGAAAAGGGTCTGATAAGCCTTCCGGTAATACCCGGTGACTGTGTCCACAACGCCCATATGTTCTACATCAAATGCGCCGATCTGAAAACGCGCACTGCATATATCGATCATATGCGAAAGAACGACATACTGGTGGTATTCCACTATGTTCCGCTGCACAGCGCACCTGCGGGCATCAAGTTCGGAAGATTTGCGGGTGAGGATAAGTATACGACCGCGGAAAGCGACAGACTTGCAAGATTACCGCTCTACTACAATCTGAAGAAGAGCGATCAGGACAAAGTCATAGAAAAGACACTTGAATTCTTCTCATAAAGATCAGCAGTTGATCGTCTCCTGTACAGTGAACAGGGGACGATCTTTGCTCATATCGAAAATATTTCCGAGATAAATCCCCATAACACCGAGAGTGGAAAGGATCGCTCCGCCGAAGAAGAATATCGCCGCGGCAACCGTCGTCCAGCCTTCGGGGTTGGCATCATAGACGTAGTACTGGATGAACGCATAGATAATGTATATGAATGAGAATACGGCCGAGATCGCGCCTATCCATATCGAAACATAGAGAGGACGGTTGGAATAGGTACTTATGATACCTACGGCCGTACGTACTTTCTTGATGAAGGTGAACGAAGACTTGCCCTCATATCTGTAGCCCTGTTCATAGTTCACGAACGTGTACCTGAATCCGAGCCACATCAGAAATACACCGAAATCCCTGCCGCGGTCTTTGGATGCGACGTAATAATCGGTTGCCCTGCGGCTTGCGATGAGATAAGTTGCAAGATCGTAATCGAAGTCAACTCCCGAAAGCCATGCCAATACGTTATGGTACCATTTGGCAAAGAGTCTGACGAAAAACGATTCTTTGCGCTGCTGGCGTCTTACGAATACGACATCGTATCCTTCAAGAGCCTTGGAGTATAGGTCGGGGATATTCTCGGGTGCGTCCTGAAGATCGCAGTCCATCGTTATGACCCATTTTCCGACCGACTGGTGAACGCCGGCGGTAACGGCAACGCCCTGCCCGTGATTTTTGGTGAAATGGATCGCTTTGACATGAGTGTCCGCCTCGGCGACCTTCTTAACCTCTTCCCATGAATTCATCTTGTCGCAGTCATCGACCATAATGATCTCGTATTCCACGTTCATGCCGCTCAGCACATTCGTCAGACGTTCGTAAAGAGCCGGGATAGCCGTGGGACATCCGTAAACTGGAATGACTACAGATATATCTATATTGCTGTTATTGTCTTTATTCATGATACTGTTCCTTCCAATCGGTATTTTAACAGAATGTCATTGATTTTGGAATATTTTGGTCTTATTATTATATCATATGATCTGCTTTGAACTG
>JAEEJD010000171.1 GCA_016281675.1 Lachnospiraceae bacterium | reverse complement strand
TTCACTGTCTTTCCGATCAGTGATTCGTCCCCGGGAAAATGAACATTCAGGTTGTTTGATAATCTACCCGTAACAAGCGATCCGTCCTGACGGTTAATATCCTCGACAAGGACGTCCATGACCTGTCCCTGCAGAAGTTCCGCACGCTTCATGCTCATCTCCTGCACCTTGGCCAGTACTCTGTCGAAGTTTCTCTTAACGACATCCTCGCTTACCTGATCGGGCATTGAAGCCGCAGGCGTTCCTGTCCTCTTCGAATAAATGAACGTGAACGCTCCGTCGAATCCTACCTTTTCAATGACATCTATTGTATCATCAATATCCGCATCTGTCTCGCCGGGATATCCGATGATTATATCCGTGGTGATCGCGATGCCCGGTACGCGTTCCCTGATCTTTAGCGCCAGATCAATATACTGTTCCTTCGTATAATGCCTGTTCATGGACTCAAGGATCCTCGAAGATCCCGATTGGAGCGGCAAATGAATATGCCTGCAGATCTTCGGTGTATCCGCGATAACATCGATAAGCTCATCAGACAGATCCTTCGGGTGACTCGTCATAAACCTTATCCGCTCTATCCCGTCAATCGCGGCAACTTTACGCAAAAGTGAGGCAAAGGTGATCTTTGTGTCCAGTCCGCGCCCGTAAGAATTAACATTCTGTCCGAGAAGCATGACTTCTTTGACACCGTCGTCGGCAAGCTTTGTTATCTCCGAGATTATGTCCTCGGGAGAACGGCTCCTCTCGCGTCCGCGCACATAAGGAACTATACAGTAACTGCAAAAATTGTTGCAGCCGAACATGATATTGACACCGGATTTGAACTTGAAATTCCGCCTGATGGGAATATCCTCAACGATCATGTCCGTATCGTCCCAAATCTCGGTGACGGTTGCCCTCTTCCCGTTTTGCGCTTCGCGCGTCAATACCATAACCAGGAGTCTGGCAAAATCAAACACGTTATGAGTTCCGAACACAAGATCCACAAACGGGTAACTCTTGAGTATCTTTTCTCTTGCACTCTCCTCCTGGGACAGGCATCCGCACACGCCGATCATCATTTCGGGGCGTTTCTTCTTGATCGCACCGATGCTCCCCAAGTGTCCGAAAAACTTCTGGTTAGCGTTATCCCTTACCGTGCACGTGTTGTATATAACGAAATCCGCGCAAAGCTCATCATCTTCCCGGATAAATCCGCATTCTTCGAGTATACCCGAAAGCTTCTCGGAATCCCTCGCATTCATCTGACATCCGAATGTCGTCACATGATATGACAGATTCCTGCCGGCTTGCTGTGATCTTTCGCTCACAAGTTCCTTGGCAATTTCAAGGCACTTCCTGACTCTTGCCAGTTCTTCTTCGCTGTTATTCGGTTCTGTATTGATAACGTCCGTTATTGATTCTTTCATGCGTAATATGTTTTCGATTCGGTCATCACCGCATCAACGGAAATGTCTGTATCCTCTACGGCAAACTCATCAACGATCTGTATATCATATGCAAGTCCTACAACCGTCTTCGGAGTGTTCATTCTTAAATATCTGTCGTAGAAAGCCTTCCCGTAACCTATACGATGGCACTTACGGTCAAATGCGACTCCGGGAGTTATGCATATATCGGCCGACCCTTCTAAGCAGCGAAGTCCTTTCGTTACATCGGGTTCCATGATCCCCTTGTATCCCGGTATTAACTGCGATGCGTCGGTTATCTCATAAAATGTAAGCGTCGGATTTCCGTCGACGATATCGGAGACGGGATAATAAACCTTCTTGCCGTCACGGATCGCCCTTTCAAATATCGGATCGGTATCGACCTCGTTGTTATATGCCTTGTATAAAAGGACAGTCGAAGCATTTTGATATTCGTTGCTCGAAAGAAGTCTATCACAAATCCTGCGGGACCTTTCGGAACAATCATCCCCCGGAAGATTACTTCGCGAAGCGAGTGCTTCTTTTCTAAGCAACGCCTTAGTCATCAGATCTCACCTTTTATACGCATATTGACGAAGTCCGGCAGGCGAAAATCATTGTTCTCGTTTGCAACAAACAGCGTACCGTAATTCCTGCCTTCAACGATCTTATGAATGACCGAGACATCTTCTCCGTTCGCGATAACCATGTCGGCTCCGGAGAATGTCGCTACAGTCGCCGCATTTATCTTGGCGTTCATTCCGCCTCTTCCTATACCGGTTCCGGTTGTTGACTTGGCCATCTCCCTGTATTTGTCATCGAGCTTTTCGATGATAGGTATCAGTCTTGCATCCTTGTTGGTGTGCGGATCGTCGGTATACATACCGTCAATATCGGACAGCAGGATCAAAAGGTCCGCACCTGTAAGCGCCGTAACCACCGAAGCGAGAAAATCATTGTCGCCGAATGTATCTTCCACTTCATGTGTAGCAACAGTATCGTTTTCGTTAACGACCGGAATAACGCCGAGTTCAAGCAGCTTGGTAAAAGTGTTTTCGGCATTTAGCCGGCTTGACTGCTCGGTCATCGTATGCATAGTCAGAAGGATCTGTGCCGTCAGATGATTGTATTCGGCAAAAAGCCTTTCGTATATCATCATTAGTCGAGCCTGTCCGATAGCTGCACATGCCTGTTTTAAAGGTATATCCTTCTCCCCGGGGATCAGGTTAACGGTCTTTCTTCCAACCGCGATAGCACCCGAAGATACGAGAATAACGTCCCTGCCCTGATTTTTGAGCTCGCAGAGCTCACGGACCAGACGCTCCATCTTCGTCAGGTTAAGCTCTCCGGTACTCATATGATGAAGAGACGAGCTTCCTATCTTGACAACGATGCGCTTTCTGTTTTTAAGGCGCGCACGTATCGCTTTTTCCCTTTCGTTCATCTTGTCACTCACGGCTATCCTCCATGTGGTATTCTTCTATGATCTTCTCCGCGCACCGCATTCCGTCCGCCGCGGCGCTTGTTATCCCTCCGGCGTATCCGGCTCCTTCACCGCACGGATACAGTCCGAAAACGTTTGACATGTAAGATTCGTTGCGCTCGATCCTGACCGGCGACGATGTCCTTGATTCAACTCCGCATAAAACGGAACACTTTCCGTCAAAATCTTTTCTAGTATAACCAAATTTATGCATTGATTCAATTACGGCTTCATCTATATTTTCCGAAAAGATGCCACGAAGGTTTGCGGCTTTGTACCGTCCTTTGACAGCTCCCTCCAGAACAGAAACGTCAAGGCTTTCCTCTCCCTTCTCAAAATCGGAAAAAAGCTGCGACGGAATATCCCCTCCTGCCGCCTTATATGCAGCTTCTTCTATATTCCTCTGCCAGTACATTCCGGCAAGAGGATGATCCGCGGGGACGGCATTCTGCCGAAAATCATCCGGCGTGACCGCAACAATGATCGCCGAATTGGCATATCCGCTGTTGCGATCATGTTCACTCATACCGTTGACGCACAAACGTCCTTCCTCGCTTGATGCATTAACGACATACCCTCCGGGACACATACAGAAGCTGTACACACGTCTTCCCTTTGCGGTTTCATTAGTAACCTTATAGTCCGCCGGAGGCAGTCCGAGCTTATCCGAATAGTCACCGTAACCCCATTTGTCAACAAGGTTCTGCGGATGTACAACGCGAAATCCGACGGCAAAATTCTTGGCATTCATAACGATACCTTTTGAATGAAGCATCTCAAAAGTATCCCTTGCGCTGTGTCCGATGCAAAGAACGCAGATATCTGTGTTTATTGTGTTCTCTTCATTTGTATTTGTATCAACTGTCTTTACGGAGACAATCCTTCCGTCCTTTATCTCAATGTCCGAAAGTTTCGTGTTAAAAAGAAAACTTCCCCCAAGCCCGGTTATCTCCTCCCTGATATTTCTGACAACGCTCATCAGAACATCCGTCCCGATGTGTGGTTTAGGATCGATAAGAATATCACCGGATGCACCGAATCCGGCAAACGTTTTGATAACAAAACTGTTTCTTCCGTTGACGTCTTTAGTGAGTGTGTTGAGCTTTCCGTCGGAAAACGTGCCCGCACCTCCTTCACCGAACTGGACGTTCGATTCGGGTGAAAGTGTTCCTTCCTTCCAGAACTTTTCAACGCTTTTCTTTCGCTCTTCTACGTTCTGCCCGCGCTCAAGCACAATCGGTCTGAAGCCTTTTCTTGCAAGAAGAAGGGCTGCAAACAGGCCTGCGGGACCGGATCCTGCTATAACGGGCCTTTTCGATAAAGCTTTACTTCCGCACTCGGGGATCGAATACTCGGGGATCGGATCGGTCGAAATCTTTTCGAGTATCTTCTTGATACGCGGATCCTTTGACCTGCCGCGATAGTATTTAAGAATATGCTCCTCGTCCTTAGCGGATATCAGAAGTTTCAGTGAATAAACGAAATAAATATCCGGTTTCTTTCTCGCGTCAATACTCCTCTTTAATACCTCAAAAGAGAAGTCGGGATAAGAATTGCCCGGATATATCTTATCCAGGCACATTTCCTTTGAGATCTTATCTAAGATATCCTTCGGTGAACAGTTCACCGGAAGTTTGATATTGTGAATGATTATCAACCGGCTGCCTCCCTGCCTGCGACCATGCCGGAGCTTGCCGCCCACTGAAGGTTATAACCTCCGCAGTCTCCGTTAACATCAAGTATCTCTCCCGCGAAGAACAGTCCGGATACAAGTCTTGATTCAAGCGTATCCTTAACCTCCGACAGGCTGACGCCGCCCTGAGCCACCTGCGACGATTCCATGTCACCGGAACCTTTAATAAACGTCTCAAAGCACTTTACCGTCTTGCATATACTGTTGATCGCTGTTTCATCAAGATCCGAGCATTGTCTCTTAAGATCGAGATTGCATCTTTTGAGTATCAGTATCCCGAGCGGCTTTGCGAGAAGGCCGATGAACAGTTCCTCAAGAGTCCTGTCTCCTATATTGTCTATCCTATTCTTCATAAAATCAGCAATATCGGATGCGGGGATGTCCGGAAGAAGATCGATCAGTGCCATGACACGGCAATGCCTGTCAAGTGATTTTACCGCCAGGTGTGAAAGATTGAACACACATACTCCGGAGATTCCCGTCTTCGTAAGCTGAAGTTCGCCTTCCTCGCTTCCGAGAAGCTTTCTCGGTTCATTTTTGTCTCTTTCGTATAAGGAGATAGTAGCCTTGGTTCTGATACCCGCAACAGACGGATAGAAATCTTCCTCGCACGTCAGAAATGTGAGTGCCGGAAGAGGCTTGATCACCGTGTGTCCGAAGCTTTTGGCGATCTCATATCCGCTCCCGTCTGATCCGGTATTCCTGTTTGCAGAAGAACCGCAGCAAAGGATCACCCTGTCAAAAGAAAGGCGGCCGTTTGCGGTCGTGACAATAAACTTATCTTCCAAAGTCCTGTCGTTTGAGTGCTTCTGCTTCTCTATCCTTCTGATATCGGTTTCGGTATGAAGATCGATCCCGCGATCTCTTATCGCAAACCTAAGAATGTCAACAACGGCGGATGCCTGCTCGCTGTAGGGATACAGATATCCTTTACGCTCTTTTACATATAGCCCGAGCTTTTCCAAAAATGCCAGAGTATCTTTTGAGGTGCATCTTTCCATAATCCTGTGAACAACGTCGACATTAGTCCCATGAAAATGAGACATATCCATATCCGTGTTGGAAATGTTGCATTTGCCGCTGCCGGTAAGAAGGAGTTTCCTTCCCATCCTTGGCATGTGTTCAAATATCGTGACCTCGGCACCCATGTCCGCCGCTGTTATAGCTGCGATCATACCGGATGCACCGCCTCCGATTATGGCTATGTTCATTTATGACTCCTTATAGCAGTCTGAAGAGTTTGGCTATCGCCACTACGGCGCCTCCGCCGGGCAGGCTTCGAAGTTCGCTCTCACGAACACCTCGAAGTAAAAGAAGAACAACGAAATAAACAATAACACCGACTGCCGATGTGATCAGGACGCTGACAAGTTCGGTGGACGATTTCGACAAAATGAAATAAAGAAGCCATACCACACCGCCCATTACGGCCGATGCGATGAGAGGGATGACAAATGTACGTCTCATCTCCTGATGATAGCGAAGATGTCTTCTGATGCTCAGCCAGTTAAGAATGCACATGAGAAGACCGAATGCCATACACGAAACAACGACACCGTACAGTTTCCAGTCCAGAACGCTTATCGTAAGATAAAGAATACCGAGATGAAGTACAAGCGCGATCGCGGCATTTCTGACCGGAATCCTCATCTTGTCGATTCCCTGGAGCACTCCGTTTGAAAGAGTGGAAAGTGAATAGAATACAACCGATGCCGAACCCATCATGAGAAGTTTTGCGGGAATATCGACTTCGCCCGTGAACATCAGACTGATGAGCGGACGTCCGAGGATAGCAAGTGCAACCGAGCACGGAATCGATATGATCATTACGAATCGTATTCCGATAGCCACCTTGTGTCTCGCCTGTCTTCTCTCTCCGTTCTCGATACAAGCGGCAAGAGAAGGCATCATTGAAGAACAAAGGGCATTTGCCAAAGCTATAGGGACATTTGTAAGTACTCTGTATTTACCCGAATATATTCCCCAGTATTCGGCTTTGATATCGGAGAACCCCTTCACATCCATCACATAGTTAAACAGGCCCTGATCTATCGTATCGCTTATGTTGTATATGGTCGTTGAGAGGATTACCGGAAGAACCGTGACGATGATAACAGAGAATATCCTGCCGAACGAATCGACATACTTCGCGTTATCCTTCATGATGTTCTTTCTCATCCTTCGCTTATGGACAAAGAACATTATCAGAAGTACGAGCAGACCCGCTAAAGCTCCGGCACCTGTTCCGAGCGTACCTCCGGCAGCACCCCATGCGGGAGCAAATGCTTCGTCACGAAGGAGCGCGGCTACCTTAGTGCCGTATTCGTACAGGTATACACCCGCAACGATAGATATAACAGCATTGACTATCTGTTCTACCAGTTGTGAAAAAGCCGTCGGTACCATCGTCCCGAGGCCCTGGAAATATCCGCGTATGACACCCATGATCGCAACGATAAGAAGTGTCGGAGCAAGCATACGAAGTGCGATCGCACTTCTCGGCATACTCATAATGTTCCCCGCGAGCTTATCCGCACCAAACAGTACGATTCCGCAAGTTGCGCCTCCGGTGAGGATCGCGAACATCAACGCGCCGTGAAAGAACCTTCTGGCATTCCTGTACTGACCCTTTGCGGCTCTTGCTGCAACGAGCTTTGATACAGCAACCGGAAGCGAATATGATGATATTATGAGCATGATGGAATAGATCTGAAATGCCGCCGAATAGTATCCCATACCGGCGTCGCCGATCGTGTTCTGAAGAGGTATCCTGTATATGAATCCTATGATCCTGCTTATGATACCCGCGGCGGCAAGTATACCGCCCTGAACTATGAAATTGGAATTCTGAGGTCTGGTCTCGGTCATTATCATTTAACCGCAAGGAGAGGAAAATCTTTGCAAAGCCTCTCCATAATGATCTTCTGCCTTTCTTCCATTAATATCCTGTCCGACTCTTCCATATGATCGTAGCCGCACAGATGCAACATGCTGTGAACTATAAGGAAAGAGAATTCCCGCTGAATGTCATGTCCGTACTCTTCCGCCTGTGCCTCGCACCGCTCGGCCGATATCACGATATCGCCCAGTATAAGTTCACCGCTTTCCGGATCGAAATAATCGGAGTGATCTTCCGCATCCGTAAAATCGGACGGTGCGGGAAGTTCCGCCATCGGAAAGCTTAGCACATCCGTCGGTGAGTTTATGTTTCTCATCTCGTAGTTGATATCGCATATCTCGGAGTCATCCGTAACAAGGAGTGAAACGCACGTCTCGTACGGACAGTTTTCCTCTTCAAGTACCGCTTCAACGGATCTTTCGTACAGATTTCTGTAATCAAAATCCCACTTGATATCGACTTCGGAATCAAACAGACACGTCATTTGGTTTTCTTCTTTCCGCTCTTGGATTCGTAAGCTTCGTATGCCTTTACGATCTTCTGAACAAGAGGATGACGCACGACATCCCTGCTCGTAAGATTACAAAACGCTATGTCTTCAACGTTTGAAAGAACCTTTACCGCAACGTCGAGTCCCGAAACCGCACCGACCGCAAGATCCTTCTGCGTGCGGTCACCCGTGATAACAACTTTGCTTCCGAAACCTATTCTGGTCAGGAACATCTTCATCTGTGCGGGAGTCGTGTTCTGTGCTTCATCGAGAATGATATATGCGTTATCAAGCGTACGTCCCCTCATATATGCAAGAGGAGCTACCTCGATAAGTCCTTTTTCCATATTGCGCTGAAAACTGTCAGCACCCATTATCTGATAGAGCGCATCATAAAGCGGACGGAGATACGGATCGATCTTGCTCTGAAGATCTCCCGGAAGAAAACCGAGCTTTTCTCCGGCTTCAATGGCCGGTCTTGTCAGAATGATGCGTCCGACTTCTTCTTTCTTGAACGCGGTAATCGCCATAGCCATCGCAAGATATGTTTTACCCGTTCCGGCAGGTCCGAGTCCGAACACGATCATATTCTTTTTGATCGCATCCACATATGCTTTCTGCCCAAGTGTTTTGGGCTTGACCGGTTTGCCGTTCATCGTATGGCAGATCATCGTATCATCCGCTTCAAGAAGCGAATCTTTGATGTTTTCGTTCTGCATTTCCACCGAATATCTCACCTGCTGTTCCGTAATAGTGTTTCCGCGCCTGGACAGTTCATACAGTTCATCGAGTATTCCCTGGGTTCTCATGACCGCATCGGGCTGTCCTATTATCTTGACTCTGCCGTCCCGCTCAACGACAGTCGTACCGAATGACTGCTCAATTATCTTGATATGGGAATCGAACGGGCCGAATATGTTTCGAAGACTCTGTTCGTCTATGTAAAGATCATCCATTAATCAACTATACCTTTGATGAGTTTGTTCTTTGATACCGGATCCGACGAGAAAGAATATGCACCGCAAAGTCTCTCAAAGCCTTCCTTCAGCTTAGTATCGTCGTTTGCGTATACGGTTGCCACAGTCTCGCCTTTTGCGACCTTCTCTCCGACCTTTTTGTTTAAATATATTCCGACCGACAGATCTATGACATCCTCTTTGCTCCTTCTGCCTCCGCCTAAAAGAAGGCTTGCAATACCGACTTCTTCGCTCATGATCGACGAAACATAGCAATCGTTTTCGGCTTTAAACTCCATAGTCTTGGAGGCTTTTGGCAGATTATCGGGATTATATACATCCTCACGATCACCGCCCTGCGCCTCAATGAAATCAGCAAACTTATCAAGCGCTTTACCGCTTGATATGGAATCCTCGAGCATACGTCTTGCCTCATCTGTATCTGAGGCCTTACCCGCAAAGTTGACCATATGGCTTCCGAGTGTCAGGCACAGTTCGATAAGATCATCGGGACCCTTCCCTTTGAGAGTATCTATCGCCTCCCTGACTTCGATCGCATTTCCTACGGCACGTCCGAGCGGCTGATCCATATCGGAAACTACGGCCATTGTCCTGACATTTGAGAGTTTGCCTATAGACACCATCTTCTTTGCAAGTTCAAAAGCGTCCTCATCGTTTTTCATGAATGCTCCGCTTCCGGATTTTACATCAAGCACAATACCGTCCGCACCGGCGGCCAGCTTCTTGCTCATTATCGAGCTTGCAATAAGGGACATATTGTCGACCGTCGCGGTAACATCGCGAAGAGCATACAGAAGCTTATCCGCGGGAGCCAGATCTTTTGTCTGACCCATTATGGATATACCGACCGTATTGACGTTTCTGATAAACTCGTCATTTGATATCGAGGTTGAAAATCCCTTAAAGCTCTCAAGCTTATCTATTGTGCCTCCCGTATGGCCGAGACCTCTTCCGCTCATCTTGGCAACCGGGACACCGAGGCTTGCAACCATCGGGGTAAGTACAAGAGATGTCTTGTCCCCGACACCGCCCGTGGAATGTTTGTCGACCTTGAAACCGTTTATGGCAGACAGATCAAGAGTCTCACCTGAATGAAGCATTGCCTGAGTGAGCCATACGGTCTCTTCATCATCCATACCCTTGTAGAATATGGCCATCATAAGTGCGGAGACCTGATAATCCGGGATCTCTCCCTTTACATATCCGTTTATGAAGAAATCAATCTCTTCCTTTGAAAGCTTACCGCCGTCTCTCTTGTTTCTGATAATATCAACCATCAACATGATCTGTCACCATTCAAAAACGTTTGTTAT
The DNA here is from genome assembly GCA_016281675.1 of Lachnospiraceae bacterium. Next base: position 972 of record JAEEJD010000171.1, on the reverse strand, counting down.
TTATTGCTGAGATACTCGTGAATACCTTTTGCCGCGGTCTTTCCGGCACCCATTGCGAGGATGACCGTTGCCGCACCGGTAACTGCATCACCGCCGGCAAATACACCGGGTTTGCTTGTAGCTCCTGTCTCTTCGGTAGCCACGATACATTTTCTCTTATTCGTATCAAGTCCTTTTGTTGTCGAGCTGATAAGCGGGTTCGGACTTGTACCGAGAGACATGATGACCGTATCCACATCTATCGTAAATTCCGATCCGGGAATCTCTTTCGGTGATCTTCTTCCGGATTCGTCGGGTTCACCGAGTTCCATCCTGATGCACTTAATTCCTTTTACCCAGCCGTTCTCGTCAACCAGTATCTCTGTGGGATTCGTAAGAAGATTAAATACAATGCCCTCTTCTTTGGCATGATGTACCTCTTCCACTCTTGCGGGAAGCTCTTCCTCCGATCTTCTGTATACTATTGTTACATCCGCTCCCAGTCTGAGCGCCGTTCTGGCCGCATCCATCGCAACATTACCGCCGCCCACAACGGCTACTTTCTTACCGGGACGGATAGGCGTATCGTAATCATCTCTGAAAGCCTTCATGAGATTGCTTCTCGTAAGGTATTCGTTTGCCGAGAACACACCGCTGGCCGTCTCACCGGGGATACCCATGAACTTCGGAAGGCCTGCGCCCGAACCGATGAATACAGCTTCGAATCCTTCCTTGTCCATAAGATCGTCGATCGTGACGCTCTTACCGATGACAACGTTAGTCTCTATCTTGACTCCGAGTGATTTTACATTCTCGATCTCTTTCTTAACGACCTCATCCTTCGGAAGACGGAACTCGGGGATACCGTACACAAGTACACCGCCGGGCTCATGAAGAGCTTCGAATATCGTAACGTCGTATCCGAGCTTTGCAAGATCGCCTGCACATGTAAGACCGGCAGGACCGGAACCGATGACCGCAACCTTGCGTCCG
>JAEEJD010000170.1 GCA_016281675.1 Lachnospiraceae bacterium | reverse complement strand
CGGCGATGAGCTCCTCGAGATCGTTGCGAACAGGATCAGGATGGCCCTGGATGATAAGAGCAGGGCGTACAAAATAGAGGGTGCCGAGTATGCGATAATCATGCCCGAGACCATTGATGCGGATGATATAGTAAGAAGTGTTATCAGGTCGATAGAGCAGACGATCACGCTGAACAAGGATGGTGTTCCGTCCAACTGCTACCTGACGGCTTTTGCCGGTATCGCGGAATTCATCGACAATTCAACCGATGCCGATACGATAATGAAACGTGCCGATATGGCGATGAACTACGCGATCAAATCGGGCAAGACCAAGATCGCGACATTTAATGACGAGATGAAGGATCAGCTCGAGAGGCAGATCTACGTTGAGCGTCTTGTTAAGGACAGCCTCAGGAACGAGGGATTCTATCTTGTATATCAGCCGCAGTTCACGATATTTGACAAGCGCCTTCGCGGCTTTGAGACGCTTATACGTATGAACGCCCCCGACGGGGGCAAAATCTCACCCGCCGAGTTCATACCGATCGCCGAACTGTCCGACCTTGTCCTTGATATCGACAGGTTCGTTCTTGAGCACGCTCTTAAAGAGTTTTCCGAGACTTGTTATGCTTCGGCCAATACCATAACGCTGTCTGTGAACATTTCCGCAAAGAACATCGCAAGACCCGGATTTGCCGAGTGGCTTCTCGGCCTTGTCGAGAAAGTACAGTTCCCGCCCGAGTGTCTTGAAGTTGAGATCACAGAGTATTCGTTTGCCGAAGAGGGCAGCTACACGATAGAGAACATCAAGAAGCTTCGCGAAAATCAGATAATGATCGCGATCGATGATTTCGGAACTGGTTATACATCTCTTGAGCAGTTGATGAAGCTTCCCGTTAATCTTGTGAAGATAGACAAATCACTTATAGATACGCTTCTTCGTAACGATGTGAACATGGACTTCGTCAAGTCCGTTATCTACATGGGCCATCTCATGGATGCCGAGGTTATAGCCGAAGGCGTGGAATATGATAATCAGGTCGAATGTCTGAAGGAACTCGACTGCGACTTCATTCAGGGCTATGTTTGGGGCAAGCCCATGGTATTTGACGAAGCCAGGGAAATCGCCGATACCTATTCCCTTCGCGCGTCAAACAGGTAAGCTTTATCAAGCCTATTCTGCATGCTGTTTCACAATACACGTCATAATGCACAAAAATCGCATCGTTATTTTATTCAATATTTTCTTATAAATATCACATTGTAATGAACCTTTTTCCGATGTTATAATGTCATTATTATTGAGACGTTAATGGGATAAGTGTACCCATGCGCCCAGGTTTATAAAGTGAAACCCCGTAGGAAAGGGAAAAAAAGGAGAGAGTTATGAGGAAGAGAAGAAATTGGCTTAAGACCAGTATTGCGATGTTAACACTCGTCGCAACGGTACTTGAAACAGGTTTCACATCTGTTTCGACACTTGCAGCCGAGATCACGACCGAAGACGGTATCGTTGTCAATAACGATGCGGTTGAAGATGTTGACGCACAGGCTCCCGCTAATGACGAGCTTACGATCGACGTTGAACCGGAGAGTGATCGCGCTGTTGAAGACGCATACGAGGAGGACGGATATTCAGATGCCGGCTCAGAAGATGCGGCAACAGAGGAAACGTTCGAAGAGGCAGAGGAACTCAAAGAGGGCACTCTCGACGTTACGGACAGCGGCATATCCGGCAGCGGATATGATGAGATATCCGTATACGTGAATACGGAGAACCTTTCTTATAGAAAGAGTTTCCGGATCGAATTCACCGGATCGGACAGCGCAATGTATCCGACCGTCATTAATGACGATCTTTACAAGACGAATGACGGCAGATATGACTTCGATAACCTCGGAGGCAGTGATTTTACCATTCGCGCAACCTCAGAAGACAAAGTAATCCTTTCCTATAGATATAATTCAGACGGTTATCCCGAGATAGTTGTAGAGAACGAGCCTGTTGAGAAGGTTCTTAATAAGAAGACCGTTTCTTTCGAAGACGGCACGGAAGTTCCTGCTATAACCGGTGAGGGATTTGAGAGCGTTAAGCTTAGCTTCAATACAGAAGAGCTTTCCGACAAGGCAAGCTTCAAGCTTGTTGTTGATACGGAGGCAGAGGCCAAGGTTGACGGAGAAGACGCAACAAGGGGTATCAAGGGCCTTGATAACAAGCTTCAGTCACTCGTTATCGAAGACCTCGATGAAGAGCCTTTCACAGCTTACATTCTTACGGATGATGAAGAACTTGAGATCCAGACAGTAGCAGACGTTGAGAGCGTAGAAGACGGTGAAGCGGCATTCACGGTTGATAATCTTGACGTTAAGAGAGTATACGAATTCGAAGATGCAAAGATCAAGGTGACGGCAACACTCGAGAAGGCTGACGCCATCCCTGATGATGCATTCTTCTGCGTTACACCGCTTACAGAGGAAGAAGCAGAAAAGTATCTTGAGGCTTTGAACAAAGATAAGGATGTTGAAAACGGCGATGTTCTTGCTACAGCTGAAAATACACTGCTTT
>JAEEJD010000021.1 GCA_016281675.1 Lachnospiraceae bacterium | reverse complement strand
CGGAAAAGGAGACAAGGAAAGCATAATGAGTGTTCTTGCGTTAAAGCCGGTCGGCTATCTGCTCAAGACCGTCGACAGACGTGAACTCAAGAAAAAGATCAATCAGTTCTTTGCAACACATATATGATCGGCTAATGCTTTTCCCGCAGGTACTGTGATGAAACGGGAAATTCAAAGTAAGTGTCGGGATAAGGTTCGTCCTCGAGAGTGAAATGCCACCATTCACAGTCTATAGGGACGAAACCGTTCCGCACCATGACCTGCTGAAGAATCATCCTGTTCTCATACTGTTCGTCGGTTATATTCCTGCAATCCGGATGTGAGACTTCGTCGAACAGATCAAACGGACTTCCCATATCCAGTTCTTTTCCCGTGTTCATATCCAGAAGAGTCAGATCCACGGTACTGCCGCGGCTGTGGCTTGACTGCTTTGCTATATAGCCTTTCACAAAGAGTTCCTGTTTCTCAAGCGCGGGATAGAAATACGGTTTCATCCTTATATCCTGATCCTCGATACCCCACAGCACAAAATGTTTGACCGCGCATGCAGGTCTGTATGCATCGAATACCTTAAGACGATAACCTCTGACGAACATCTCGTTGCTTACCGATTTGAGTGCCCGGGCAGCCTCTTTTGTCAAAAGAGCGCACGGCTCCTCGTAACCGTCGATCCTGTCTCCGATAAAGTTATATGTCGTAAAGTATCGTATCTCCTGTATGATGTCGGGCACGAAGTCCGACAGAAGGACGAATCCCGAAGGGTCCGTCAGGTAGCGCTTGGCTGATCTGTCCACGTCTTTGTTACCTTTCCGATTATTCTGCCGTTTCATTGTATCACCGTAACAGGTATGTAACAAGGAGGGTTTGGTGTCACTGCCGTTATGATACTGTGGCGGGTGAATGTGAAATTTGATAAAATATAACGAAAAGACATAGCATTATATTTGGAGGTTGTTAAATGCGTAAACTTGCCAAAAGAGGAAACATGAATGAAAGGATTGATGTCGTTCTCAGAAAGTTCCGATCAAGGATGACTTCATATCCGCCGGGGATGTGTCCTCTGGCACTCTATCGTTCGCTTCTTCATATATCGATGAACCAGTCGTGCGGGAAATGCGTTCCCTGTCGTGATGGTCTCGGAGAAGTGGATTACTATATCAAACAGATCCGCAACGGAGATGCCACCGAAGAGACACTTAAGCTGATGGAAGAGAAGTGTCGCATGATCGCAGCGACTGCCGACTGTGCGGTCGGTATTATGGGTGCCAATCTTATTCTCGATTCGCTTGCCGAGTTTGCGGATGAGTATGAGAGTCATATCAAGCACGGCAGATGTTCGGAAAACGTGATACAGACAACACCGTGTATCACACTTTGCCCGGCGCATGTTGATGTTCCGGGTTATATAGCGATGATCAAAAATGAGGATTATCAGGGAGCCGTAAAGGTGATCCGCGACAGGAATCCGTTTCCGACGGCATGCGCATTCGTCTGCGAACATCCGTGTGAGAGAAAATGCAGGCGCTCCATAATAGATGATCCCATCAATATAAGGGGGCTTAAAAAGTACGCGGTAGACAATGCGGCGGCGGATACGGTAGATAGCCCCGCGGCCAACGTCAAGACAGGTAAGAAGATAGCCGTTGTCGGAGCAGGCCCGTCCGGTATGACCGCAGCGTATTATCTTGCACTAATGGGACACGCCGTCGACGTTTACGAGGAGCATGAAAAGGCCGGTGGAATGCTTCGTTACGGTATTCCGGAGTACAGGCTTCCGAAGGACAGACTCGATCAGGATATAACCGCGATCGTAAAAGCGGGCGATATCACGATGCATTACAATACGAAGATCGGACGTGATATCACATTTACCGAGCTTCGCAAAAATCACGATGCCGTGTTCCTCGGCCTGGGGGCACAGCTCGGTAACCGGATGCCGATGGAAAATGCGGATGCGAAGAACGTAATCCCGGCGGCTGATTTTCTTCAGCTTGTTGCAAACGGGAACGCACCTGATCTTACCGGCAAGAAGGTGGCACTCATAGGCGGCGGTAACGTCGCAATGGATGCGGCACGTACCGCGGTAAGGCTGAATGCCGAATCCATTCATGTGTTCACGAGAAAACGTGATGATTACACGGCACTTTCCGAGGAGATCGAAGGTGCCATGCAGGAGGGCGTAAGATTCAGGACGCTGCTGTCGTTCCTTCATATAGAAGCCGACAAGGAGACAAATGAGATCGTCTCGGTATGGCTTCAGCCGGAGATCGTGGCAGAGTATGACGAGTTCGGAATGATGACCACAGAACACTCAAGCGATTATCCGTACCGTTTCAAGTGCGACTACCTGATCCTCGGTGTAGGGCAGAGAAGTGACGTCGCCGACTTTGAAAAAGAAGGTGTGCCGGTGAACCGGGGAAGGATACTGGCTGACGAGACCTGCACGGTAACCGAAATGGACGGTGTATTCTCGGGAGGAGACTGTGTGACCGGTCCTTCCACGGCGATCAATGCCATAGCCGCCGGACAGGTCGCGGCTTACAACATAGATGAATATCTCGGATACCATCATAAGATCGGGTGCAAACCCGACATTCCCCCGGCGTATCCTAACCCGTGCATACCGACCGGAAGAGCCGAGATAGAGGAAAGGGATCCGTTTGAAAGAAAGGATGACTTTGAGCATGTCGAGCTTTCAATGACACCCGAAGAGGCTATGCGTGAAGCCGGCAGGTGTCTTCGCTGCGATCATTACGGCTGCGGTGCCATGAAAGGAGGCAGAGGAGAATGATTAACGTTACGATCGACGGCAGATCCTACTCTGCCGAGGAACATAAGACAATACTTGATATCGCAAAAGCCAATCATATCTATATTCCGACGCTTTGCTATCTGGAAGGTGTAAGTGATGTCGGATCATGTCGTCTGTGCATGGTGGAAGTTGAAGGATATGACATGTTCCTGCCCGCATGCCGTACGAGAGCTTTCGACGGTATGGTGATCACAACAGATTCGGAAGTGTTACGTCAATACAGACGCGATATGCTAGGGCTTATTCTTACCAATCACAATCAGGACTGCATGAGCTGTCCGGCTAACGGAACATGTGAACTTCAGGATATGTGTAACCGCTTTGAGGTGGAGCATGCGCCGCATTCCGGATCGAGGGCCGTTATCGAGAATAAGCTTCCGAAGCTTGATTCCAATCCGTACATCAGTTATGACCCCAGTAAATGCATTCACTGCATGAGATGTATCAGCGTGTGTCATGACATAGCATGTAACGGTGCTCTTAAAAACAGCCGCTCCGGAACATTTCATATTGTTGACGCTCCGTTCGGAAAAGATTATAAGGAGCGCGGATGTGAGACGTGCGGCAACTGTGCGAGCGTATGCCCGACAGGAGCGCTCACGCTCAAGAGAGAGACAAAGTATCGCGACTGGGAAACAAAGAAAGTTTTAACCACATGTCCTCACTGCGCTACGGGATGTCAGTATTATCTTGTCGTAAGGGATAATGAAATAGTAAATGTCGAACCTGCTTCGGGACCTTCGAATCATAACAGACTGTGCGTCAAAGGACGTTCGGGAAGTTTTGATTTTGTCGGCTCTGCCGACAGGATCACGACGCCTCTCATAAAGGACAGGTCGACAGGAAAGTTCAGAGAAGCTTCATGGGAAGAGGCGATAAAGTATACGGCTGATAAGCTCATGGAGATAAAGGACAGATACGGCAGCGAGTCGCTTGCGGGATTTGCGTGTTCGCGTTCCGCCAACGAGGATATATACATGGTCCAGAAGATGGTCAGAACGTGCTTCGGGACAAACAACACCGATAACTGTGCGAGAGTGTGTCATTCGGCAACTGTAGCCGGCCTTGCCAAGACGCTTGGATCCGGAGCCATGACAAACCCTATACACGATATCACGCATGATGTCGACTGTATCCTTCTAGTCGGATCCAATCCCGAGGAGGCTCATCCCGTTGTCGGAATGCAGATAAGAAAGGCCGTTAAGAACGGAACAAGACTTATAGTCGTTGATCCCAGAGAGATCGGTCTTGCCAAACATGCGGATATTCATCTTAAGATCAGGCCCGGAACGAACGTTGCGTTTGCAAACGGAATGATGCATGTGATGATCAAAGAGGATCTTATAGATCACGATTATATAAATGAAAACGCCGAGAACTTTGAGGAACTCAAGGCTCTGGTTGAGAAGTATACTCCCGAAAAGGTCGCCGAGATCTGCCACATAGAGCCGGAGCGTCTCGTGGAGGCCGCAAGAATGTATGCGACCGCCAAGAAAGCGCCGATCATCTATTGCCTCGGAGTCACCGAACATTCCACGGGTACGGAAGGTGTAATGTGCATGTCCGATATGGCGGTGCTTTGCGGCAAGATCGGAAAGAGCGGATGCGGAGTGAATCCCCTGCGCGGACAGAACAACGTACAGGGTGCATGCGATATGGGTGCGATGCCGACCGATTATCCCGGCTATCAGAAAGTTGACAACGATGAGGTAAGAGAGAAGTTCGAGAAGGCATGGGGCATCAAGCTCAATCCCAAGCCGGGCCTCAAGGCGACCGATGTGTTCCCGGCCGCGATAGAAGGAAAGATCAAAGGACTGTATATATGCGGAGAGGACCCCGTCGTATCGGATCCGGATACACACCATATAATCAAGGCTTTGGAGAGCCTGGAGTTCTTTGTCATACAGGAACTGTTCATGACCAAGACCGCCGAGTATGCCGACGTTATTCTTCCCGGTGTCAGCTATGCCGAAAAAGAAGGAACGTTTACGAATACCGAGAGACGTGTTCAAAGGATCAGAAAAGCGGTTGATCCGAAGGGCGAAGCAAGACTCGATACCGACATACTGATCGATCTGATGAATGCGATGGGTTATCCTCAGAAGAAGATGACGAGTGCGGAGATAATGGATGAGGTCGCATCGTTAACACCGAGCTTTGCGGGGATCAGCCATGCAAGACTTGATGCGGGAGAGACACTTCAATGGCCGTGCCGCGATAAGAACTCTTCGGGAACTCCGATCATGCACGTGGGACACCCTGCAAGAGGAAAGGCATTGCTGTATGCGGTTGATTATAAGGAATCCCGGGAACTTCCCGATGACGATTATCCGTTCATCCTTATGACCGGACGAATACTGTACCAGTACAATGCCGCCGCGATGACAAGCCGTGCACCGGGTCTTATGGACATTGCCGGTGAAGGTTTTATCGAAATAAACTTCAGTGATGCCAAAAAGCTCGGGATAGAAAACGGTGAGCGAATAAGCGTTAAGAGCAGGCGCGGAGAGATAACCGCAACGGCTCATGTAGGAAGGAAAGTTTCCGAAGGAGAAACGTGGATGCCGTTCCACTTTGCGGATTCCCCGGTCAATATGCTTACGAATGCCGCACTTGACGAGTTTGCCAGAATTCCCGAATACAAAGTATGTGCAGTAAATATAGAGAAAATAGGTTGATGCCCTGATGTCGGCTGTCGAGATGAACAAAGATTCCGTAACAGATGATAGTGTATCCGTTGTGCTTGTCGGGCTGCGGACAAACGAAACAGATGAAGAGTTCGAACATGCGCTCGGGGAGCTTGCCGCTCTTTGCGAGGCATGCGATCTGAAACCTGTAGATACAGTTACGCAGGCACTGCCTCATCCGGAGACCGCAACATGGATAGGATCCGGTAAAGCCGATGAACTGGCGATTACCGTGAGGGCATATAATGCCGGATATGCGGTATGTCTCGGCAACCTTTCGCCGACACAGATGAAGAATCTGCAGAAGATAACGGAAGTTCCCGTTTGGGACAGAACAAACCTCATACTTGAGATCTTTTCCAGAAGAGCCCGTACCCGCGAGGCAAGGCTCCAGGTCGAGTCGGCTTATCTTCAGTATATGCTGCCGAGACTGACCGGTATGTGGCAGCATCTGGGCCGTCAGGGCGGAGGCGGCGGAAGCCGTGCGAATAAAGGTATCGGCGAGAAACAGATAGAACTCGACAGACGTCAGATATCGCACCGGATAACCGAGCTGAAAAAGGAACTTGCCGGAATCGACAGGACAAGGGACGTGCAGCGAAGCGGCAGATCGCGTGACGGACTGTGTCATGTGGCACTCGTGGGATATACGAATGCCGGAAAATCATCTCTCATGAATCATCTTCTCAAGATTGGCAATACGGGAACCGACAGGAAAGAAGAAAAAACCGTATTCGAAAAGGATATGCTCTTTGCCACGCTCGATACTTCGATACGGAAGATCGAAGTGCCCGGTAGAAGACCGTTTCTTCTGTCAGATACGGTAGGTTTTATAGAAAACATCCCCCATGATCTGATAAAGGCATTTCGTTCGACACTGGCGGAAGTAAAGTATGCGGACGTTTTGCTTATAGTTATGGACTCGTCCGACCCTCACCACGAGATGCACAGGAAGATAACGGAGGATACGCTTAAGGATCTGGATGCCATGGGTATTCCGAGAATATACGTGTACAACAAAGCGGATCTGAGAGCCCCGGAGCTTTCGGTGGAAAACGGACAGACCCCGGAACATGTATATATATCCGCGAAGACAGGATACGGCATTGATGTTCTTCTGAATAAAATGTATGAGCTGTTTGATGCGGGAAGCCGCGAGATAAATGTTGTAGTCCCGTTTTCCGAGGGAGATATCATCAATATGCTGCACCAAGGCGCACAGGTTATCTCGGAAAGCTACGAAGAACAGGGGACCCGCATACGTGCGGTATGTCCGAATGCGTTGGCGGACAGGATAGAATCTAGACTGTGACTAAGCGATCGTTATTCTATGGTTATATTGACAACCGCATCTTCCGGCTCGGCGTTTTCGACGAACCTTATATGATAGTTCATGGCTTTATTGACTCTCTTTGAGAGCCCCTGATAGTAGTTGCCGTAGAACTCCGGATACAAAGAGCCCATATATCTGTCGGCGGAGTCTCCCGAATCCGACACACAACGCTCGAATCCCGCGGTGAATTCCACGGCGGCAGCGTAGGTGTTATCGGTCTCTTTGAGAAAATCATCCAGCCTGCATGCTATCGGATCAGCCCCCGACAGTTCGTAAACGGCAAAGGCAAGCTGACTTTCGATGGAATTCCAGTTCATATTATGCTCTCTGCAAAAATCCTTGAGATGCTGCTTCCGGTCCCCAACATCGTTCCATTGGAACAAACCGAGTGTGTTGCCGGATTCGTTAACGGCAGTCGGATCGTAATCGGGTGATTCAACCGCGATGTTTCCCATGATCCCGCATGCTCCTTCGGGAGAATAACCTGCCTTTATCAGGCTTTGGTATATGATGTTTTCCTTTTCCGCAAGCGGGATATCGTCGGGAGCATCTATCGTTATTGAAATGATACGGGGCTCTTTTGGGGCTTCTGATTTTTTGACGCACACAACGATAATGACGGTTGCAAGGATAACAAGAACCGCCGCGGATATAATTATTATCATCATTTGTCTTCGATCGGGCTTCATACGGAGATTATAGCAGAAAAAGAGGGGGCGGGACCAAATTACTTGAAAGAAGCGTGAGGCGGTGCTACACTCATATAGTTGTATCGTATGGATAAGAAAGGAAGAGTTTTATGCGTTTGGGAATCGTCGGTTTACCAAATGTCGGTAAATCGACTTTATTTAATTCATTGACAAAAGCCGGAGCGGAATCGGCAAACTACCCGTTCTGCACGATCGATCCCAATGTCGGTGTTGTAGCGGTACCGGATGAGAGGATAAAGCAGCTCGGGGAACTGTATAATACGAAGAAAGTCACACCGGCGACGATCGAGTTCGTGGATATCGCGGGACTTGTAAAGGGCGCATCCAAAGGTGAAGGACTCGGCAACCAGTTCCTGGCAAACATCAGGGAAGTAGATGCCATAGTTCATGTCGTACGGTGCTTTGAGGATACGAATGTTGTCCATGTGGACGGCTCGGTTGATCCGGTAAGGGATATCGAGACGATAAACCTCGAACTCATATTTGCGGACATCGAAGTTTTGGAGAGAAGACTTGCCAAGCAGGGCAGAGCCGCCAATAACGACAAGAAGATCGCAAAGGAAGTCGAACTTATCAAAAAGATCATCAAGCATCTCGAGGACGGCAATCTTGCGATCACATATGAGTGTGCCGATGAGGATGAGGAAGCATTGCTGGCTTCATATAACCTTCTGACGGCAAAGCCGGTGATCTTTGCCGCAAACGTTGCGGAGGACGATCTTGCCGATGACGGAGCACAGAATGATCACGTCAAAAAGGTGAGGGAATTTGCCAAGACGAACAATTCGGAGGTTTTCGTTATCTGTGCGCAGATCGAACAGGAGATCGCGGAACTGGATGATGACGAGAAAGCGATGTTCCTTGAAGACCTCGGACTTAAGGAATCGGGACTCGACAAACTGATAGCGGCAAGCTACAGGATCCTGAACCTGATGAGTTTTCTTACCGCGGGAGAGGACGAGTGCAGAGCCTGGACAATTAAGATCGGTACAAAGGCACCTCAGGCAGCCGGAAAGATACATACCGATTTCGAGCGCGGGTTCATAAAAGCGGAAGTCGTTAATTACAAAAACCTTCTCGAATGCGGTTCACTTGCGGCGGCAAGAGAAAAAGGACTCGTGGGCATGGAAGGAAAGGATTATGTTGTCAAAGACGGAGATGTAATACTTTTCAGATTCAACGTTTAGCATGTGATTTTCGACCGCCTTGTGGTCGGGATAAAGAAGAGACACAATATCTTGTGCCTCTTCTTTTTTTGCAAAAAATTATTGAAAAAAATAATAAAAAAATATTGCCATTGTGGTAGAAAGGGGTTATTATATGCACATAAGTGGTGAAAAGTGGTAGAGAGTGGTGAATAAGGAGAACGCACACCATGTTCATGGGTGAGTACAACCACACAATCGATATTAAGGGTAGATTGATCGTCCCTACAAAGTTCCGCGAACAGCTTGGGGAAGCTTTCGTGATAGCAAAGGGAAATGATGGTTGTCTTGCGATCTATACGAATGAGGCCTGGGAAACCTTCATGAAAAAGATCCAAGCTCTGCCGGCCAATAAGGATATCAGAACTTACGTCCGTGCGATCGCGGGTTCCGCGGTGGCTGTGGAAGCGGACAAACAGGGAAGAGTCCTGGTCCCCGGCAACTTAAGGGAGTATGCCGGACTTGACAAAGATGTTGTTCTTGCAGGCGTTATTGACAAGATAGAAGTCTGGGATAAAGAGAAATGGAACAGCCAGACCGACATCGACAACATCGATGACATCGCTGAAGAAATGGCGGAACTGGGGCTCTCCATCTAGGGGAAGAGGAAGGAGCCAGAAGTGGGATTTGATCACAAATCGGTTCTGCTGAGGGAAGTGATAGAAGGGCTTCGCATACGGCCTGAAGGGACCTACGTGGACGGCACGTTAGGAGGCGGCGGACACTCGTATCACATCCTCGAGAAACTGAACGATCAGGGGAGATTGATCGGGATAGATCAGGACGAAGCGGCAGTTGCAGCCGCCGGGGAACGTCTTGAAAGATTTACAAACGTCACGATAGTACGTGACAACTACTGCAACATCCTGCAGGTGCTCGGGACGCTGGGAACAGAAAAGGTCGACGGTATACTGCTGGATCTGGGAGTATCATCATATCAGCTTGATACGCCCGAGAGGGGATTTTCCTATAGAAGTGATGCGCCTCTTGATATGAGGATGGATACAAGAGGTGCGAAGACGGCGGCAGACATAGTGAACGGCTATTCCTGCGATGAGCTTACAAGGGTCATCAGGATGTATGGGGAGGAGAAGTTTGCCGCATCTATCGCAAAACACATTACGGCAGCCAGGGAAGGCGGCCCAATTAAGACAACGGGAGAGCTTGTCGAGATCATAAAGGCATCGGTACCCGCAAAAGTATTAAGAACGGCGGGGCATCCGGCCAAACAGACATTTCAGGCACTTCGCATCGAACTTAACAACGAACTCAAAGTACTGACCGATACACTTGACGATATGATAGACCTTCTGAATCCGGGAGGAAGGATAGCGGTGATCACGTTCCACTCGCTGGAAGACAGGATCGTCAAGAACATATTCAAAAACGCGCAGGATCCGTGCACCTGCCCTCCGGATTTTCCGGTCTGCGTATGCGGTAATACCCCCAAGGGGAAAATCATTACGAGAAAGCCGATACTGCCGGATGAAGAGGAAATGACGGATAATCCCAGAGCTAAGAGCGCAAAGCTCAGGATATTCGAGAAAAAATAAAATAACGGAATATTTTGTAAAAATCTTTGATATTAGACACAAGATATAGTATACTCGGAAAGAAGGTGTTTTAGTGGCTGCCAGAAGAAGAGATTACGTTTACGGTAATACGGCAAGAGCCCTTCGACCAATTGAAAAGGAAGTAAGATCACCCAGGAAGCTGTCTGCCAAGTCCCGCAAGAACATTGACAGGGATACGGGTATGAATCCCGGGTTCATGATTTTCATGACACTTGCGATGGTACTTACGGGTATCGTCTGCGTACAGTATATTCGCCTGCAGTCCTCGCTTACGACGTATGTTAATACGATCTCGGCGATGGAAGTCGAACTGCAGGGACTTCGTGCGGAAAACGACGACTACGAGAGCCGCATCAAGGGCGCGATAGGATTGGAGAACATTAAGAAACGCGCCATGGATGAGCTCGGAATGACATATGCAAGCGATGAGCAGATCGTTGTATATAACAGCGAAGGAACCGATTACGTCAGACAGTTTGTTTCCATCGAATGATACGGGTGATCTCCGGATAGCATAAAGGATATACGGTTTTGGCTAAGCGGAGTAAGCAGAACGGATCAAACAGATTCACACAGAAGATGTCAATAAAGCTGGCAGTATTGTTTGTAATGATACTGGTGGCTTTTGGTTTTTTAGGGATCCGCCTGTTTATCATAAACCGTAATGACGGCGAGAAGTACAAGAAGAGGGTATTGTCCCAACAGGCATACGACAGCGTTACGATACCCGCAAAACGCGGTGATATCGTAGACCGCAACAATACAAAGATCGCCGTCAGTCAGAAGGTTTATAACGTCTGTGTCGATTCAAAGACGCTCAACAAAGATGACGGTGCTTTGATCGAGAGCACGATCACGGCGCTTTTTTCCACACCTGTCGAATTCACATATACGAAGGACGAGCTTCGGTCCTTCATCCTTTCCAATCCCGACAGCCAGTACAGAATAGTTGCCAAGAAGCAGAGCTACGAGGCGGTAAGCGAGATCATGAACATGGTCAACAATCCGTCCATGTACCCTGATTTTACGGGCGTGTGGCTCGAGGATACATATATCCGTCAGTATCCGTACAATTCGCTTGCCTGTGATGTCATCGGATTTGTTCAGGGTGAGAATGAGGGCGCGTACGGACTCGAGGAATATTATAACGATGTTCTTGTCGGAACAAACGGAAGAGAATACGGATATCTCAATGATGACGAGAACCTGGAGAGGACACTTAAACCCGCACAGGACGGCAAGACGCTTGTTACGAGCCTTGACGTGAACATACAGAGTATCGTGGAGAAGAACATTCTCGCGTTTAACGAGGAACACAGGGATGAAGCGCGTGAAGGTGCGGGATCAACGAATACCGGCGTTATCATTATGAACCCGAATAACGGCGAGATACTTGCGATGGCAAGCTATCCCACGTACAACCTCAACGATCCGAGAAATACAGACGGGCTTGACATAGAGGTTGAACTCGATCCCGACAAGTACGGCCTTATGAACGGGATACTTGATCCGGGTGCTGATCTTGAGCATATGAATGATGCAGAGATCGCCGAGGCCGTCAGGAACATGACTCTTGAGAACCGGACTTCGGAAGGCATCATACCCGAGGAGGGAAATAACGGTGAGGCCAAGGAAGAGGAAAAGGATAACAAGGAAGATAAGGAAGAAAATACTTCTTCCGGAAACATTGATATAAATGTCGGCGGCAACAATGAAGAGAACGGAGAGAACCCTTCCGGAAGCGATGATCCGTACGAGGGCCTGACATATGCGGAGGCCTATGAGAAGGCTTATGAAGATGCCAAGATGGAAGCGCTCAACGCCTTATGGAAGAACTTCTGTATCAACTTCACATACGAACCGGGATCGACGATGAAGCCGTTCACGATGGCGGCAGGTCTCGAGGACGGAATACTTAAAGGCGATGAATCATATGTATGTAACGGTGTTATGACGGTCGGAGATCACGAGATCCACTGCAGCAACCGTCTCGGACACGGAACTCTCACATTTGCTGGTGCCATTGAGCAGTCCTGTAACATCGCGTTCATGAAGATCGGTGCCGCTATCGGCAAGAACGTATTCATGAAGTACAATCAGATATTCAACTTCGGTCTCAAGACAAATGTAGACCTTACCGGAGAGGCACTGACCAATTCCCTCGTATTTGACGTCAATACGATGACTCCGACCGACCTTGCCATCAGTTCGTTCGGACAGGGATTCAACGTTACCATGATACAGATGGTAACGGGATTTTGCAGTCTCATAAACGGAGGATATTACTACAAGCCCCATGTCGTGACGAAGGTTCTTGATTCTGCCGGTGCCACGGTTGAAACGATTGAGCCGAGGATACTCAAGCAGACCATTTCCGAAGAGACGAGCGCGAAGATGAGAGAACTCTGCATAGGTGTTGTAGACAACGGTACCGGTAAGAGCGCAAGACCCGCGGGATACAGGATCGGAGGTAAGACGGGAACTGCCGAGAAATACCCCCGTGATAAGCACAATTATGTCGTTTCGTTCATGTCGTTCGCACCCGCCGATGATCCGCAGATAGTCTGCTATGTCGTTGTGGACGAACCCAACACCGGAAACCAGGCCGTTTCCAAATACGCAGCCGTTTTGTGCAAAGACATTCTCACGGAGGTCCTTCCGTATATGGGTATATTCCAGACGGAAGAACTTACCGAGAAGGAAGCCGAAGAACTTGCCGAGAAGCAGCAGGATTTCTCAAAAGGTTCATCCGGAGAAGAGGAAGGCGTTGAGGTTGAAGGCGAGATAATCGTCGATCAGGACAAGGAGCAGAACGGTACCGAGAAGAAGGAATCAAACGGAGCGATAACCTTCGTGGATGAAAACGGAAACAAACTTGATGAAGAAGACACCACCGACAGGAAAGTGGAGATAGACCCCGCGACAGGATACGCGATAGATCCGACAAGCGGCATTCTCCTTGATCCGCAGACAGGCGAACCGATCGAACCGGTTTCGGATCTGTGGGATTAACGGTGCTGTGAAGATATAAAAAGGGGAGATAAGCAAGGAAATGAAAACACTTGTTATCGGAAAAGGGATGAGCACGGTTCTTCCCGCCAATCTTCTGATGGCAAAAGGGAACTCGTGCATTGTACTGGCAACGGATGACTCCGTCTATGAGGAAGATATCATAGAGGGCCTCAACAGTCCCGAGGAAGCTGCGGTATATGTCGCAACGCTCCCGGAAAGCGTTCTGTCTGCGGTTGGAGATGTCGTGATCACCGATGATGCCCTCGGATACAAGGACCTGATACTCGAACTGTCGGCACTCGGTCATAAGGTTATCGGACAGACAGAACTTGCGTTTTCGTATGATCGCGGAAGGGTTGTTGCGGTAACCGGCACAAAAGGCAAGACGAGCTGCACTTCGCTTCTCGGCAAGATAATAAAGGACAGGACACGAAACGCTTTTATTGTGGATTCGTCGGATTCATATGCGGATTCCGTGTTCCAGACAACAAGGGATTCCACGACGGTCATCAAGATGAGCGAGGAACACCTTGAACTGGCGGATACGTTTCATCCCGTTGTATCCGTAATAATAAATATCAAGCAGGCGAATGATTCGGGCCTGCCTTTCTCCGAGTATAAGGAACTTATCGAAAAGGTTACGGCCCAACAGACCGTAAAGGACCGCGTGATCTTAAACTATGAGGACGAGATAACGAGAGCGTTCGGAATGAAGCTCGACGTAACGCAGGATGCCCCGAGGCCGTTCTTCTTTTCGACAAAACGTGAACTCAAAAGAGGACTGTTCCTTATAAATGACAGAATAATACTCAGAGACGGGTGGGGTGAGCGCGAGCTCATGAAGACATCCGACATTCGGATAGTCGGCAATCATAATCTCGAGAATGCATTTGCGGCGATAGCGGCCGCATACAAATACGGTATTCCGACGGACAACATAATAAAGTCATGCAAAGAGTTTGAACCGGTTGCCCACAGAGTCGAGTACGTTGCAACGAAGAACGGAGTGAGATTCTATAACGATTCCAAGGGAACCGATGTGGGATCGGCGATCAACGGCATCGAGGCCATGGACTGTCCGACCTACCTTATAGGTGGGGGCTATGACAGCGGTGCGGATTACGGTGAATGGATAGATTCGTTCCGCGGTAAGGTCAAGAAGCTCGTTCTTATCGGACAGACAAAGGAGAGAATGGCAAGCTGTGCTCATGAGCACGGATTCAATGATTATATATATGCCGACAATCTCGAGGAAGCGATAAGTATCTGCACGTGTCACGCCAACCCCGGCGAGGCCGTTCTGCTTTCACCCGCGTGCGAGGAGAGAGGCATGTACAGAAGTTACGAAGAAAGAGGAAATGCTTTCAGGGCTATAGTTAAGAGTCTATGAGTGAACAGACGAGACCCCAAAAGAAAAAAACAAAATATTTCTTCGATTACACTATGCTGTTCATAGTTGTGTTCCTGATACTTTTCGGGCTTGTAATGCTTTATTCCACGAGCTCTTACGAGGCCAACATCAAATTCGAGGACCCGGCATTCTATTTCAGGAAGCAGGCTGTGGCATCGGCGATCGGTATAGCGGTCATGCTCGTCATAATGGTCATCGATTATCACGTTGTCCAGAGATTTGCGTTTGTGGCTTATGTTGTATCACTCGTCCTTATCCTTCTTGTTCTGTCACCCCTCGGTTATGAGGCCGGCGGTGCGAGAAGATGGCTGAACCTCGGTATGTCACTGCAGCCGGCAGAGGTCGCAAAGCTTGCGCTTATCATATTCTTTGCGTCTGTAGTGTGTAAGTATTCCGAAGCCATCAAGACAAAGAAAGGATTCCTGCTTGTCATAGGAATGGCTGTTCCTCATGCACTTTGCGTACTGACCATCACCCAGAACCTCAGTTCAGCCATAATAATATTCTGCATCGTTCTTATGATGCTGTTCGTCGCAACTCCCCAGTACAAGGAATACTTTGTTATAGCGGGTATTGCCGCGGCGCTGGCGGTAATTGTCATTCTTCTTGTCAAATACGATGTCATACCGACAAGCCTGTCGTACAGATTTGCCCGTATCAAAGCATGGATGGATCCCGAGAGTTATGCCGCGAACAAAGGTTTCCAGACGCTTCAGGCGCTTTACGCGATAGGGTCCGGCAATTTCTTCGGAAAGGGACTGGGTGAGAGTATCCAGAAGCTCGGGTATCTGCCGGAAGCCCAGAACGATATGATTTTCTCGATAATATGTGAAGAACTCGGCCTTTTCGGTGCAATAGCCATCATCATCCTGTTCATGATCCTGATCTGGAGATTCATGGTCATTGCCAATAATGCCCAGGATATGTTCGGAGCTCTTCTCGTTGTCGGAGTAATGGCTCATATTTCCATTCAGGTCATACTGAACATAAGCGTTGTCACAAATACGATACCCAATACGGGAATAACCCTTCCGTTCATCAGTTACGGAGGATCGTCGATCGTGTTCCTGCTGGCGGAAATGGGGCTGGTACTGAGCGTTTCAAGAAGCATAAGGCTGGAGGGATAGCATGCCAAAGATGCCTAAGCTTCCCAAGCTCCCGCCAATGCCCAAGCTCCCCAAGGTTTTTAAGAGCAACAAAGTCATCAGGGTGCTTCTTACGATCGTCGTGATCATGGGAGTCCTGTGCGGGGTCGCCGCTTTTTTGTGGCATAATTATTCGATAACAAGCGTTACTGTAACCGGTAACTCGCATTATACCGAAGAAGAGATCAAGGATATGGTCTTCAACGGCCCGTATCTGTATAACTCGCTGATACTCTCGGTTATATACCGCAACAAGAGCATAGAAGACATTCCGTTTATCGAGAAGATGGATGTTGATATTGTCAGCGCCAACTCCGTTCGTATAAACGTATATGAAAAAGCGGTTGCAGGATACGTTGAGTATCTCGGACATTACATGTATTTCGATAAGGACGGTATAGTTGTCGAGAGTTCCAACAGGAAGATCGAAGGCATTCCGTTCGTTACCGGCCTGTCATACGATCATGTTGTGCTTCATGAGCCGCTTCCGGTCAGGGATCCGTCTGTTTTCCTGACGATCCTCAATGTCACGCAGCTTCTCGGGAAGTATGAGATCACAACGGACAGGATAGCTTTTGATTCGGACAGCCGTATCACGCTTTATTTCGGTGATGCGAGAGTATCACTCGGAACGGATGATTACATTGATGAGAAAATCAATGAGATGCACCTTCTGCTTCCGCAACTTAAAGGGTATTCCGGAGTGCTTCATATGGAAAATTACGTAGGCGAGGAAGTCAACTTCTCGTTTGACAAGGACAAGGAAGAAGAACCCGAGCCCGAAGAAGCCGAGAGTGAAGAGGCTGAAGAAGAAGCCAAAGAATAAAAAAAATAGAGAAAAATAAAAAAAAGTGTTGAATAATTAAACAAATATATATATTATATGTTTGTATGGGTTTACGTAATATTGTTGACGTAACAAATTGTGGTTGGATAATTTTCAGACACAAGTAATAAATATGAGGGATAGTTTAGTGATTGTAAGGAGGAGTCAGACGTGCTGGAGATTAAAAACAATGAAGTAGAAGCTGCAGCAAGAATTCTCGTCGTTGGGGTCGGCGGGGCCGGTAATAATGCGGTCAACCGTATGGTCGAAGAGAATATTGCCGGGGTTGAGTTCCTGGGGGTCAATACCGACAGCCAGGCACTTAAGATGTGCAATTCACACAGACTGTTACAGATCGGAGAGAAGCTCACACAGGGACTTGGTGCCGGAGCTGTTCCCGAGATCGGAGAAAAAGCCGCCGAAGAGTCGGCGGAGACTATAGCAACAGCCATCAAAGGTGCGCACATGGTATTCGTTACCTGCGGAATGGGTGGCGGAACAGGTACCGGTGCGGCACCCGTAATAGCAAAGATCGCAAAGGAACAGGGTGCGCTTACCGTCGGTATCGTTACAAAGCCTTTCAGATTCGAAGCCAGAAAGCGTATGGAGAATGCGATCGGCGGAATAGAAAAGCTTAAACAGAACGTTGACACACTTATCGTCATTCCCAACGATAAGCTCCTTGATATAGTAGACAGAAGAACCAGCATGGCCGATGCCCTCAAAAAGGCCGATGAGGTATTACAGCAAGGTGTACGCGGTATTACCGATCTTATAAATGTTCCTTCGCTCATCAACCTTGACTTTGCGGATGTACGTACCGTAATGCAGGACAAGGGTATCGCACATCTCGGAATCGGAATGGCGAGCGGTGATGACAAAGCCGTTGAGGCTGTTAAGCTTGCGGTTAATTCCCCTCTCCTTGAGACGACGATACAGGGCGCGAGCGATCTTATCGTTAACATATCCGGTGATATTTCCCTTTACGATGCTTATGATGCGGTTGAATACGTAAGAGATATCACGGGTGATGAAGTTAACCTGATAATGGGTGCGCGTGACGACTCCAGAGAAACGGATACATGTACGGTTACCGTATTTGCAACAGGTATAGATGAGAATGCCGTTAAGGCTCAGCCGACGGCACAGCCGGGTGCAAGATATGCAAGAAGACCCCAGCAGGGTATGCCCGGCATGGGTATGGTCAATCCGGGTATGCCCGGTAATATGCCTGCAATGAACGGCATCGGACAGATGCAGCCGGGAATGCTCGGAGGCATGATGCCCAATATGCCTCAGCCCATGTACGGTAATCAGACTGGTGCGGGATTTGCTCAGAATGCCGCTCCCGTTATGAACAATCCGGCCGGTGCGGCAGCAATGACCGGAGCAATGCCTGCTCAGCAGTTGGGACAGCAGGTTCAGCCGGGTATTCCGACACCTTCGCAGCCTACACAGCGTACAGTAAGTTCTTTATCCGGAATATCAAGACCCACGGCTCCTCTTGAGAGCAAGGTTGAGGCCAAGTCGATAAAGATACCGGATTTCCTCAAGAATAAATAAGAGAACAGGAGAGAACTTATGAAGTGTCCATTTTGCGGTCATGAAAACACAAGGGTTATTGACTCGAGACCCGCTGACGATAATAATTCAATAAGACGTCGTCGTGTATGCGACGAGTGTGATAAGAGATTTACAACATACGAGAAAGTCGAGACTATCCCTATCATTATCATCAAGAAGGATAATAACAGGGAGACATATGACAGAGCCAAGATCGAAGCGGGTATTCTCCGTGCATGCCATAAGCGCCCGGTATCGGCTTCAAGGATCAGCCAGATAGTAGATGAGGTTGAGACGGCGATATTCTCGTATGAGGACAAAGAGATACCGAGCAGTATAATCGGTGAACTCATAATGGCTAAGCTCAAGGATCTTGATGCAGTTGCGTATGTAAGATTCGCATCGGTATACAGAGAGTTCAAGGATGTCAATACATTCATGGACGAGCTGAAGAAAGTTCTTAAATAGTATTATGACAATTAAATAGGCTGTAACACTCCGCACT
>JAEEJD010000169.1 GCA_016281675.1 Lachnospiraceae bacterium | reverse complement strand
GTTTCAATCGTAGATAGCTCTTCGGTGGGTCAATCCAAAAATCTATCTATCATTCGGGCTTTAGCCCTGTCTCTGCTTGTGCTTCGGGTTTTCACAGATTATCCTGATCTTACCCTTTCTCTTGATGACTTTGCACTTGTCGCAGATCGGTTTTACAGAAGATCTTACTTTCATCTTTCTTCCTCCTATCTCTGCCTTTGCAAACCATACGGTCTGAAAACAGACCGCTATATATTTTACCACCAAAGGTGCTAAAATTCAACAAATTTCTGTCCTACAACATGTAGTATCCGGCTTATTTATCTCTCCAGATAATGCGCCCTTTCGACAGATCGTAAGGCGACATCTCAAGAGTTACCTTGTCTCCGGGCAGTATGCGGATGAAATTCATCCTGAGTTTCCCGCTGATATGCGCGATCACTTCATGATCGTTCTCGAGTTTTACACGAAACATCGCATTGGGAAGCTTTTCTACCACAGTACCTTCAAGCTCGATAACATCTGCTTTTGACATTCAATCTCCTCCGCCGTTAATCATGTGATAATGTGAGTATCTCCGGCTCACCGTCCGTTATCAGGATCGTGTTTTCATAGTGTGCCGAAGGAAGTCCGTCTATCGCTACAACCGTCCAATCATCGTCAAGCCACTCGACCTCATACCTTCCGAGGTTTATCATCGGCTCGATCGCAAGCGTCATTCCGGGCATCAGCTTAAGTCCCCGGCGATGCTGTGCGAAGTTCGGGATCTGCGGATCCTCGTGAAGCGAAGTCCCAATCCCGTGACCGACAAGGTCACGTACTATCCCGTAGCCGTAAGGCTTGATGAATGCATCTATCGCATTTGATATGTCGTACAGGTGATTTCCTGCACGCGCCATCTTTATTCCTTCAAAGAACGACTGCTTTGTTACATCGACAAGCTGCAAAACTTCCGGTGCAACCTCTCCGACCGGGTAAGTTCTTGCGGCATCCGAATGATAACCTTTATAGATGAGGCCCGCATCAAGGCTTACGATATCGCCGCTCTTAAGTATCCTGTCTTTTCTCGGGATACCGTGAACGACCTCTTCGTTCACCGATACGCATATGCTGGCCGGATATCCGTTGTAGTTAAGAAAGTTCGGAACGCCTCCGCGTTCGCGGATAAGCTCGTCTCCGTATCTGTCGATATCAAGAGTCGATATCCCGGGCTTGATGAACTTTCCCAGCTCGTCATGCACTTCCTCAAGAAGCTTGCATGACTGTCTCATCAGATCTATCTCACGTGCGGACTTGATCGTAACAGCCATCTTATACCTCCAGGAGCTTTACGATATTGTCGAATACGACTTTAACGTCCTGTGTCCCGTCAACCGTCCGCAGGATGTTGAGCCTGCTGTAATGATCGATCAGGGGCTGCGTCTGTTTATGGTATACCTCAAGACGGTTCTTGACCGTTTCGGGCTTATCGTCATCTCTGAGGACAAGTTCACTTCCGCATGTATCGCAGATTCCTTCCTTCTTCGGAGGAACATGCTCGATATGGTATGTCGCGCCGCACTTAAGACATGCGCGTCTTCCGCCCATTCTGCGGATTATGTTCTCATCGGGTACATCGACATCGATCGCGAAATCGATCTTATCGCCCATCTTGGCAACTTCCGAATCGAGAACCTGTGCCTGAGGTATCGTCCTCGGGAATCCGTCCAGAACATATCCGTTCTTGCAGTCATCCTTTGACACGCGGTCAAGGAGGATCCTGACCGTCAGCTCATCGGGAACGAGCTGTCCCTTGTCCATGTATTCTTTTGCTTCCTTACCGAGATCGGTCCCTTCCTTGATATTCGCACGGAAGATATCTCCGGTCGAAATGTGCGGGATCCCGAATTTCTCGGCTATCAGCTTTGCCTGTGTTCCTTTTCCGGCGCCGGGTGCGCCGAGCATTATGATTTTCATATTATAGTCCTCATAAAAACAGCGTGAACCCCAGTCACAACAAGTGGCTGAGGCCGCTGTAGGTCGCTCGCCCATTAGAATTCTCCAAAGGAGAATCGGGCTCGCGGTGCAATAAGGGATCTTCCCGCAAGCGGGCCCCTCCTTTTTGCATTTAATCCGTCAAGAAACCCTTGTAATTTCTTACAACCATCTGGGATTCGATCTGTTTCATCGTCTCAAGTATTACACCTACGATGATGATAAGACTTGTTCCGCCGAACGAAACGCTTGCTCCGAACAGTCCGTTGAAGAATATCGGAATGAGAGCAACGATTATCAGTCCTATTGCACCGATGAATACGATGTAATTGAGCACCTTGTTAAGATATTCCTGAGTCGGCTTACCCGGACGTGTACCGGGAATGAATCCGCCCGACTTCTTCATGTTCTCCGCAACTTCCATCGGATTGAATGTGATCGATGTATAGAAGTATGCAAAGAATACAACAAGTACCACATAGAAGAGAGCGCCCCACGAATACTGCCATGCACCTTTCTTGAACCAGTTACCCGAATTCAGGAAGTACAGGAACTTCTGCCATCCGGTTGCATTCCCGCTTCCGAAGAATGAGGAAATGACTCCGGGGAGCTGCAGTAAGCTCGATGCAAAGATGATGGGGATAACGCCGCCCGTATTTACCTTTAACGGTATGTGCGAAGACTGTCCGCCGACCATCTTGCGGCCCTGCACCTTCTTGGCATACTGTACGGGGATACGTCTTTCAGCTCCGTTAAGTATTACCGTGAGAATAACGGTAACTATGATGACTGCGATTATGATCGCAAGTGCTATCGTACCTGCACCGTACTTGTGAGCCTCGAACTGCGGAGTTACAAACTGCTTCCACAGCGAGCGAAGATCCTCGGGAATTCTCGAGATGATGTTTATCGTAAGTACGATGGATATTCCGTTTCCGACACCCTTTTCGGTGATCCTCTCACCGATCCACATGATGAATGCACTTCCTGCGGTGAGTGCGGTTATTACTGTGATAACGCTCAGAGCATTGAACTCTTCCAGAAGACCCTGACGTCCGAATCCGATAGCCATTGCACTACTTTCCATAAGTGCGAGACCTACGGTCACGTAACGTGTTATGGATGCGATCTTCTTTCTTCCGTCTTCACCTTCACGCTGCATCTCTTCGAGCTTCGGTATAGCGATCGTAAGAAGCTGCATGATGATCGATGAAGTGATGTACGGTGTGATGTTGAGTGCAAAGAGCGACATCTTCAAGAACGAACCGCCCGTGAATGCATCCAGGAAACCGAATGCATCACCGGTCTGCTGAGCAAACCAGTTTGCAAAATATGTCCTGTCCACACCGGGAACGGGGAGTTCGCAACCAAGCCTTACAACGATGAGCATAAGGAACGTGAAAATGAGTTTGCTTCTTATGTCTTTGATCTTGAAGGCATTTTTAACTGTTTCCAGCATTAGATCACCTCTGCTTTTCCACCAAGGCTTTCAATCTTTTCCTTTGCAGTTGCTGAGAACGCATTTGCCTGGACTGTCAGCTTCTTGGTAAGTTCACCGTATCCTAAGATCTTTACGCCGTCTTTGGGATTCTTTATGATCCCGACTTCCTTCATAGCGTCGATCGTTACGGTTGCGCCATCCTCAAATACTTCCAGCTTGGACATATTGATGGCAATGATCTCCTTTGTGTTTCTGTTCTTGAATCCTCTCTTCGGGATTCTTCTGTATAAAGGCATCTGACCGCCTTCAAAACCGATTCTGGGTGCACCTGAACGAGCCTTCTGACCTTTGTGGCCCTTGCCGGCTGTCTTGCCGTTACCCGAACCGTGTCCGCGTCCTCTTCTAAAATTATCGCTTTGTTTTGAGCCTTCAGCGGGCTTTAAATTGGATAATTCCATTATGAGACCTCCTTCTGTCGAATATTCGCATCTGTTTATGCTTCTTCTACCTTAACCAAATGACAAACCTGTTTGCACATTCCGCGTACTGCCTCATTGTCGGGAAGATCATTGCTGCTTCCGAGCTTGTGAAGGCCGAGTGCTTCAACGGTTGCTTTGTGCTTCGGAATGGCTCCGATAGGTGATTTTACTAAGGTAACCTTGATTCTCTTACTCTTTCCGGCCATTTTGCAAACCTCCTTAACCGATTATCTCATCAACTGACTTGCCGCGAAGACGAGCTACTTCTTCGGGAGTCTTGAGCTGACGAAGTGCATCGATCGTTGCAAGAACAACATTCTGCTTATTGTTGGATCCCAGTGATTTTGTACGGATGTTCTTGATACCTGCCATCTCACAAACGTTTCTGGCAGGACCGCCCGCGATAACACCGGTACCTTCGGGAGCTCTCTTTATAAGCACGTGAGCGCCACCGAACTTGCCGATAAAATCATGTGTTATACTCTTATTCTCATCCAGAGGGACCTCGATAAGGTTCTTCATGGCGTCTTCTTTGCCCTTACGGATCGCTTCGGGTATCTCGGCTGCTTTTCCGAGGCCTGCGCCTACATGTCCGTTCTCGTCACCGACAACAACAAGTGCGGTAAAACGCATGTTACGTCCACCCTTAACAACCTTTGTTACTCGTTTGATCGTAACAACCTTATCATTTAATTCCAAACTGTTCGGATCAATTATCTGACGTTTCATGTATCTGCTCCCTCCTAGAATTCCAAGCCGGCTTCTCTGGCTGCTTCTGCAAGTGCCGCAACCTTGCCCTGATATATAAAGCCGCCTCTGTCAAAGACAACCGTCTTGATCCCCTTTTCAAGGGCACGCTTTGCAATTACGGTTCCCAAGTATGCTGCTGCTTCAACGTTGTTTGTCTTCTCAAGCTCCGATGCAACATCCTTCTCGAGTGTTGATGCACTTACCAAGGTGTTACCGACCGTATCATCGATAACCTGCGCATACATATGATTGTTGCTGCGAAATACAGAAAGGCGGGGTCTTTCGGCTGTGCCGGAAAAACGGTTACGCATTCTGTTATGCTTTTTTGTACGAACTTCTGCTCTTGATTTTTTGCTAACCATTCTATTCTCCCTCCTTCTTTACTTCTTACCGGTCTTACCGACCTTACGCCTGATATGCTCTTCAGCGTACTTGATACCTTTGCCCTTGTAAGGCTCAGGTCTTCTCTTGTCTCTGATCTCGGCCGCATATTGTCCGATCTTCTCTTTATCGATGCCTCTTACGAAGATCACGTTCTGACCTTCTACAACAGTCTCGACACCTTCGGGATCTTCCATCTCAACGGGATGTGAATATCCGAGGTTAAGCGTGAGCTTCTTGCCCTGCTTTGCCGCTCTGTAACCGACACCGTTTACTTCCAGTTTCTTCTCGTATCCCTCGGTAACACCTACAACCATATTGTTGATAAGTGTCCTTGTAAGTCCGTGAAGTGACTTGTTCCTCTTAAGATCATTGGGACGTCCTACTGTGATCTGTCCGTCTTCAACCTTGATCTCCATATCGGGACACATTACTCTCTCAAGTGTTCCCTTGGGACCTTTTACAGTCACTTTATTATTTTCTGCAACATCCACAGTTACGCCTGCGGGTATCGCGATTGGCATTTTTCCTATACGTGACATGCCCGTACCTCCTATATGTTTACTTCCTTCGGATTACCAAACAAACGCAAGAACTTCTCCGCCTACGCCTGCATTGCGTGCTTCCTTATCGGTGAGCACACCGTTGTTTGTAGAGATGATAGCTATTCCAAGTCCACCGAGAACTCTGGGAAGCTCATCCTTGCCGGCATACACACGAAGTCCCGGCTTACTGATCCTCTTAAGACCTGTGATGATCTTCTCATCC
The DNA here is from genome assembly GCA_016281675.1 of Lachnospiraceae bacterium. The sequence continues at coordinate 1,732 of JAEEJD010000169.1, read as the reverse complement.
TTATCCTCACCGTACTTAAGCGTGATCTTGATGGTCTTTAAAGAGCCTTCATCTACAACATCATATTTTTTGATGTAACCTTCCTTCAAAAGAATCTCTGCGATTGCCAGTTTCATCTTTGATGAAGGAACATCTACCATATCGTGCTTTGCAGTATTTGCATTACGGATTCTCGTAAGCATATCTGCAATGGGATCACTCATTGTCATTTTATGTTTCCTCCTTACCAACTAGCTTTCTTAACACCGGGTATCTGCCCTTTGTATGCCAAATTGCGGAAGCAAATTCTGCATATTCCATACTTTCTTAAGAAAGCATGAGGACGACCGCAGATCCTGCAACGTGTATACTGCCTTGTTGAAAACTTCGGCTTGCGCTGCTGTTTAACCTTCATTGACGTTTTAGCCATGAACTGTTTTCCTCCTTCTGATTACTGCCTGGCAAACGGCATACCAAACTGTGTAAGCAGCTCTCTTGCCTCTTCGTCAGTCTTAGCCGTAGTTACGATTATGATATCCATACCCCTGATCTTATCTACCTTATCGTATTCGATCTCGGGGAAAATAAGCTGCTCTTTAACACCGAGCGCATAGTTTCCTCTTCCGTCAAATGCGTTGGGATTAACTCCACGGAAGTCTCTTACTCGGGGAAGTGCAAGGTTTACGAGACGATCAAGGAACTCGTACATCTTCTCACCACGGAGTGTAACCTTTGCTCCGATTGCCATTCCCTCTCTGATCTTGAAGTTAGCCACTGAATTCTTGGCTCTTGTGATAACAGCCTTCTGACCGGTTATCGTCTCAAGATCGCTGATAGCTGACTCAAGAATCTTGGCATTTTCCTTTGCCTCACCAACACCCATGTTGATGACGATCTTGTCGATCTTGGGAATCTCCATGACGTTCTTGTAACCGAACTTCTTGGTCATTCCATCCTTTATCTGGTCATTATACAGATCTTTGTATCTACTCAATTTCGGCCTCCTCCTTAATCAATCACTTCACCGGTTGACTTGGCGATACGGACCTTCTTGTCGCCCTGAACCGAAAAGCCTACTCTGGTAGGTTTGCCCTTGTGAACATACATAACATTTGAAGCATCGATTGCTGCTTCCTGTTCAACGATCCCACCATTCTGATTGGCCATGGAGGGCTTTGTATGTTTCTTGACGATGTTCACGCCTTCAACTACAACTCTTCCTGTCTTTGTATCCACCGAAAGAACTTTTCCTTCAGCGCCTACATCTTTTCCTGCGATGACTTTAACGGTGTCACCCTTTTTAATCTTTGCCATTGACATGATCGACACCTCCTATAATACTTCCGGAGCGAGGGAAACGATCTTCATGAACTGCTTCTCACGAAGTTCTCTTGCTACGGGTCCGAAAATACGTGTTCCTCTAGGTGTGTTGTCTTCTTTGATGATAACTGCTGCATTCTCGTCAAAACGGATGTAGGAACCGTCCTTACGTCTTGCACCTTTTACGGTACGTACAACAACAGCTTTGACTACTTCACCTTTCTTTACAACACCGCCGGGTGTTGCATCTTTAACAGTTGCAACTATCACATCACCGATATTTGCATATCTTCTTGTGGAGCCGCCCATAACGCGGATACACAGAATCTCTTTTGCGCCGGTGTTGTCAGCAACTCTCAGTCTGCTTTCCTGCTGTATCATATGTTTACCTCCACCTTACTTCGCCTTTTCAACGATCTCAACAAGTCTCCAT
>JAEEJD010000168.1 GCA_016281675.1 Lachnospiraceae bacterium | reverse complement strand
ACATGACATTATTTCACGGTTCTGAATCCATTATTGAAAAACCTGAATACGGACGCGGCAAACCATATAATGACTATGGTCTGGGATTCTATTGTACACAGAATGCTTTACTTGCCAAAGAATGGGCTGTGGATGAAAACAGGGATGGATATGTAAATGCGTATGACATCGATATCACCAATCTGAAGGTCGTTGACCTGAATTCGGATGATTATTGCGTGCTCCATTGGATCACAATACTGCTTCAAAACAGAAGATTTGAACTTGATTCACGACTGGCACGTGAGGCATACAGATACCTGACCAAGAACTTTACAATAGACCTGGCCGGAGCCGATATCGTGATGGGGTACAGGGCTGATGACAGTTATTTTGCATATGCGAGGGATTTTGTTAACGGACAGATATCGGTAAACCAGTTGGCCGAGGCTATGAAACTGGGAGATCTTGGCGAGCAGGTTATGATCAGAAGTCCTAAAGCTTTTTCTGCTTTGAAATACGTTGGATGTGATGGGGTAGCCGCATCCGAGTGGTATCCCAGGAAAATGAACAGGGACAAATCAGCAAGACAAACGTACCGCATAATGGATTTCGAAAACTTCAGACATGGAGAATTGTATATGATCCACATCATAGAACAGGAGATTAAAGCAGATGATCCGCGCTTACAATGAACTATATCTTTCCGATGCAAGAAGATTGTTGGCTAACAGCTTTGATTATTCAGTATACAGCCTGGGGATTCCCATAGAACAATACTATAAAATGTTTATAAAAAGTGATCTTGCCACAAGGTTCGAGAAGGGAGATCCTTTTATTCTTGCGGGGAAATCCGGGATTGAACTTGCACTTCTTGTAATAGAGAAGAATACCGGCGTATACGAATACAAAGAGCGACAATACTCCGATGGGAAGAGTCCCGAATACTGGGCCGGATGGGCGCTTGCGTATTACCAGTGGTATTCGGGTATCAGTTTCAGGGTTCTTGATAAAACCGTTCCCATAACAATGGTCATTGATATGTATCCCAAGTATCATGAGATGGATATAATGCAGTTTGCGGACAGAATCGATGATATCAGGATGGCTGCGAGACTTGATTCATATCTGAAGAAATGCCGTGAAGCATGCGGTTACACTCAGAGTGAACTTTCGGAATTGACGGGAATCCCGCTCAGGACATTGCAGCACTATGAGCAGGGAACCAAGTCGCTTGATAGGGCAAATGCAATATATATATTGGCATTGTCAAATGCTCTTTCGTGTTCACCCGCAGAACTGATAGGCAGTTGAGGTGTCAAAAGGGACGGTTCCGGATTCTCAAAAAAAGAGAATTAAGAACAGTCCCTCTTTCTCACTTGAACGCAAACTATGGCAAGTGATTTTCTGAGAAGCAGATCAATTTTGACTCTTGCGGCTGCTTTTGTACGGTGTTACTATATCGGTATAAAAGGCAGTTTTTTCTATTTGCGGGACGCCGCAACAAATCTGAATTTCAACTCGAGAAATCTTATTTTGAAATTCCTGCTTTTCAATCACATATCGTCTTCGCAGGAATTTTGGTGATTATCCATAGTTTCCTGTGAATCTTTATTTCATTTCTAAGGAGGGAACGGAAAGGAGAAGAAAATGACGGTATGTAATATATTGAATACACTTCCAATTGGGAATGACACAGCAGTTGTTGTTGAAGGATCAAGAGATCTCTTTCGAATCGGGACTGGCGTGTTGGATGAAAACGGTAAGCCTTATGTGGTTCTGTCTGTTGGAATGGAGGAATACTTTAATCCCGAGGATATGATGAATAAATCATCGTTGCTTCTTGAAGGAAACTTTGCGTCAAAGAGGCTGTTTGTATAAAGGAGTGTTGAACTCGTATGAGAAAAAAGAACCGTCCCCAATTTCCATACGATCCGGCTGCGCACAAGCCCGTGATCAAATGCAGCATCTGCAATGACGCTGATCTTAGCACATTCATGGAGACCTACGGCATCACTGAAGTGCCGGGGAAAATATACTGAGAATCCGGAACCGTCCGCGATTATCAAAATTGACAAAACCCCTGCATTTATGTATAGTATTCTTCGAACCGATCTGTTTTTTCTGATTTCGGATCTTTATATAATTTCCCCAAAGATTAACAGCAACATCATTATTTGAGGTAATTGGATGATATTTCAGACATTAAACGGCAAGTGGGTCATGAACGAAAGAGGCTCGGAAGCGTTTGTGGAAGCGCAGGTTCCGGGTTCGGTGTTATCCGCACTTCTTGTCGGACATCGTACAAACGACCCTTTCTTCGGAACCAATGAGGAAGAGGCGAGGGATCTTTTCAGAAGAGATTACTTTTTCTCGACAGAGTTTGAACTGATACCCGAACTGTTCGAGCAGGAGAAGATAGTACTCTGCTGTAAGGGTATAGATACACTTTCAAGGGTGTACGTCAACAACATGCTTGTCGGCGAGACGGCGAACATGCACAGAACATACAACTTCGACGTGAAGCGTTTCCTTCATCAGGGTATCAATACGGTTATGATCGAACTGCTCTCTCCGATAAATTATGTCGAGAACAGAGTGCCTTCAACGGGCAAGCCGATAGAATACACTCCGGTCGGATGCACACCCGGCAACCAGTATTTAAGGAAAGCGCACTGCATGTTCGGCTGGGACTGGGGCGCAAATATTCCCGACTGCGGCATATGGAGAAGCATCGACCTGATAGGATACAGCCTGATCAGGATCGACGATGTTCTTATCACGCAGAAGCATGAGAAGAAGAAAGTCATTCTCGATATAGATGTAGTTACCGAACTGATCAGGAAAGATCATTACATCATTCAGGCGGAGCTCGTTACTCCCGACGGAAAGGTTTCGGCGATCACCGAGACTCTTACGAGCGACAGGGTTACTATGTCGATGGAGATCGACAATCCGAAGCTCTGGTGGCCGCGCGGATTCGGCGATCAGCCTCTCTACACGGTCAGTGTGTTCGCGCTCGACATGAACGGTAACCAATGGGATTCCAAGAGTTACAGGATCGGCCTCAGAACGATGAGCGTATCGCAGGAGAAGGATGAGTTCGGCCGCGAATTCTGTTTCATGGTCAACAACGTCCGTATCTTTGCGATGGGCGCCAACTACATTCCCGAGGACACGATCTATTCGTTCATAACGAAAGAGAAGATAGACTATCTGTTAAAATCAGCCGTCAAGTGTAACTTCAACACCATAAGGGTATGGGGCGGCGGATACTACCCGTCGGATACGTTCTACGATCTGTGCGACGAGTACGGTCTGATCGTATGGCAGGACATGATGTTTGCCTGCAACATCTACGACCTGACCGATGATTTTGCAAAAGACATTACGGCCGAAGCCGAAGACAATATCCGCAGGATACGTCATCATGCCTGCCTCGGACTCATATGCGGAAACAACGAGATGGAAAACGCCTGGGTCGAGTGGCCGGAGTTCGGCGCACATTCGGATGAACTTCGGAAAGACTATCTTCGTATGTTTGAGGACATCATCCCGAACATCGCAAAGGAAGCCGCACCCCAGACATTCTACTGGCCTTCGTCTCCTTCTTCGGGAGGAAGATTTGACAGACCGTCGGATGAGACAAGAGGTGACGCACACTTCTGGGAAGTATGGCACGGACTTGCGGACTTTGAAGAATACGACAATCACACTATGAGGTTTGTATCGGAGTTCGGATTCCAGTCGTTCCCTTCGATAAAGACGGTAAACACGTTCACAAACGAAGCCGACAGAAACGCTTTCTCCAAAGTTATGGAAAGCCATCAGAAGAATCCCGATGCTAACGGAAAGCTCATATTCTATCTGTCTCACAACTTCCTGTTCCCGAAGGATTTCGAGAGCATGCTCTATCTGACACAGATCCTGCAGGCGGTTGCCATTAAACACGGGGTCGAGCACTGGAGGAGAAACCGCGGATGCACAATGGGAACACTCTTCTGGCAGCTCAATGACAGCTGGCCGTGTGCATCATGGTCGAGTATCGATTACTTCGGAAGATGGAAACCGCTTCAGTATTT
>JAEEJD010000167.1 GCA_016281675.1 Lachnospiraceae bacterium | reverse complement strand
TATGCGTCGGCCAAGAACGGAATGAGCGGAACTGCTCCCGATAAACTGGAGAAAACAATGGTTCCGCTGTTTGATGCCATCGTGAATTACATACCTGCACCCGAAGGTGATTTTGATGCGGGAACCCAGGTTCTGATCAGCACGATCGATTACAACGAATATGTAGGACGCATCGGTGTCGGTAAGGTTGAGAGCGGTACTATAAAGGTCAATCAGGACGTTGTCATCGTCAACCATCATGAACCCGACAAACAACGCAAGGTCAAAGTATCGGCGCTTTATGAATATGACGGCCTTAACAAGGTGAACGTCAAGGAAGCAAGTGTCGGTTCTATCGTTGCGGTTTCCGGTATAGCGGATATTCATATCGGAGATACGATATGCGATCCCGAAAACGTTGTTCCCATCCCGTTCCAGAAGATCTCGGAGCCTACGATATCCATGAACTTCATGGTGAACGATTCCCCGCTTGCGGGTCAGGAGGGGAAGTTTGTTACATCCCGTCATCTGAGAGAGAGGCTCTTTAGGGAGCTTAACACGGATGTGTCGCTCCGCGTTGAGGAGACCGATTCGACGGATTCCTTCAAAGTGTCAGGAAGAGGAGAACTTCACCTGTCTGTCCTTATCGAGAACATGAGAAGGGAAGGTTACGAATTCGCTGTCAGCAAAGCCGAGGTTCTCTACCGAACCGACTCAAAGGGACGCAAAACGGAGCCTATGGAGATAGCTTATATCGATGTTCCCGAGAATCTTGCCGGAAACGTTATCGAGAAGCTCGGTTCAAGAAAGGGAGAACTTCAGAACATGACCCCGATAACGGGAGGATACCAGAGACTGGAATTCTCTATTCCCGCAAGAGGTCTTATCGGATACCGCGGGGAGTTTCTCACTGACACCAAGGGCGAGGGAATAATCAATACGATCTTTGACGAATATGCTCCGTATAAGGGCGATATACAGTTCAGGAAACAGGGAAGCATCATATCGTTCGAGACGGGTGAATCGGTAACATACGGACTGTTCCAGGCACAGGAAAGAGGCGTGCTGTTCATAGGTGCGGGAGAGAAGGTGTATGCCGGAATGGTCATAGGTCAGACCGGAAAGACCGAGGATGTTGAGATAAATGTCTGCAAGAGCAAGCATCTCACCAATACGCGTGCCTCGGGTTCCGATGAGGCGCTTCGCCTGTCACCGCCCAAGATCCTGTCGCTTGAACAGGCCCTGGAATTCATTGATACGGACGAGCTTTTGGAGATCACACCCGAGACGCTTCGCATCCGCAAGAAGATACTCGATCCGACGCTTCGGAAGCGTGCAGCATTTGCGCAGAAGAATAATCAATAAAAATAAAGACAAATGTGCTTGATTATAATATAATACTATGATAAGCAGTAAGTATTGACTTATATGGGGGATACAACATGTTTGCTAATATTTTCGGTAATTATCTTGTAAGAAAAAAGATCATAAGCGAGGAAGAGTTCGTTCAGATCAAGATGCAGCTCTACAAGACGAGAGTCAAGCTGGGCCTCATCGCCGTTTCCGAGAGACTGATCACCGAGAAACAGGCAGATGAGGTTAACCGTAAACAGCAGGTGATGGACAGGAAGTTCGGAGATATCGCGATATCGCTCGGATATCTTACGGATGTTCAGGTCGAACGCCTTTTGGCTCTTCAGGGCAATCAGTATATGATGTTCTGCCAGAGCGCTATAGACAATGAGATACTGACTCTCGAACAGATCGAGGGAGCGATGGATTATTTCAAGAAGGAGAACGGCTTCACGTTCGCCGACATGGAGTCGATCAAGTCGGGAGATGTTGACAGAATCCTTCCCCTCTTCCTTCCGGATATGCCCGAAGGACCTTACAGAGAGCTTCTTGCGGTGACGTTCAGGTGTATCAACCGTCTTGTTGCTGATGATATTTCGCTTAAGCGCGGATATACGACATCCAATTTCCAGACAGGTGCCGTAGCAATGCAGGAGATAATAGGAGATTACAACGTCATCAATGCTTTCTCGGGGGACGACAAAGGTATTCTTGCGATAGCCGAAGCTTTTGCAAAGGAATTCTTCGATACGGTTGATATAAACGCACTTGATTCGGTCGGCGAATTCATCAATATTTCCGACGGACTGTTCGCGACAGCGATGAGCAAAGAGGGAATGGAACTTAATCTGTTGCCTCCGGTTCTTTCGGCGGAACCCGTGGAGATCAACGGTTCGAGCGTGATCGTGATCCCGATCTATGTCAATCAGCAGCCGCTTGACTGGATCATCAGTCTCAAGTCATCGAGATAACAGCATAAAAGTTTAATTTTGAGTATAAACGGAGGTTATGAAAAATGTCGGTTTTCAAAGGAGCAGCAGTAGCGATATGCACACCGTTTCTTGCGAACGGAGATGTAGACTACGATAAGTTCAAAGAACAGATAGAATACCAGATAGATAACGGCACCGATGCGATCGTCGTGTGCGGAACGACCGGAGAGGCATCATGCCTGTCACACGAGGAGCATCTTGAATGCATCAGGTTCTGCGCGGAAGTTGTTGATCACAGGATCCCTGTCATTGCGGGAACCGGATCGAACTGTACAGAGACCGCGATCTATCTTTCACAGGAAGCGGAGAAGTACGGAGTTGACGCACTTCTTGTCGTTACACCTTATTACAACAAATCAACCCAGAAGGGTCTTATAGAGCATTTCACAATGGTAGCCGAGAGCGTTAAGCTCCCGATCATCCTCTACAATGTTCCGGGAAGAACAGGCTGCAATATTCTGCCCCAGACGGCTGCAACACTTGTTTCAACCGTTCCGAACATCGTAGGTATCAAGGAAGCGAGCGGCAACATCTCTCAGATCGCAAAACTCATGAGCCTTTGCGGAGACAAGATTGAGCTTTATTCCGGAAACGACGATCAGATCGTTCCGATAATGGCACTCGGCGGTATCGGTGTCATTTCGGTTCTTTCCAATGTTGCACCGCGCAAGACACATGACATTTGTCAGGCGTTCTTTGACAATGATCCCAAACTTGCCGCCAAGAGACAGCTCGATGCCATTCCTCTTTGCAATGCACTGTTCTGCGAGGTTAATCCTATACCCGTCAAGAAAGCACTTGAACTTCAGGGAAGGGACCGCGGAATATTAAGACGTCCTCTTTGCGAGATGGAACCCGAGAATGCCCAGACGCTTAAAAAAGCGATGGAAGATTACGGGGTGCTGTAATGGTTAAGATGATCATGCACGGCTGTAACGGCCGTATGGGAAAGATGATCGCCGGAATAGTTGCCGAAGATCCGGATATCGAGATATCGGCAGGCGTTGATCTTAACACCGCATCGGACGGATCGTTCCCCGTAGTCGACAGTATAGAGAAGATCACGGAAAAGGCCGATGTAGTTGTGGACTTCGGTAACAGTGCTGCCGTTGATAAAGTGATCGACTGGTGCGTCGCAAACAAGATTCCTCTTGTCGAATGCACGACGGGGCTCACCGATGAGACTCTTGCGAAGATCGAAAAAGCGTCAGAAGCCATACCGATGTTCAAATCGGCAAACATGTCTCTCGGGATCAACATCATCCAGAAGATATTAAAAGAAAATGCAGCAAAGCTTGCCGAGGCGGGCTTTGATATCGAGATAGTGGAGAAGCATCACCGTACCAAGCTCGATGCTCCTTCGGGTACGGCACTTGCCCTTGCGGATTCGGTCAATGAGGGACTTGCGAAGAAGAAGGACTATGTATTCGACAGGTCAGAACGAAGAATGGTAAGACCCGATACCGAGATCGGTATCTCGGCCGTAAGAGGTGGCACGATCGTGGGTGACCACGATGTGATCTTCGCGGGACGCGATGAAGTGATAACGTTCTCGCATACGGCATACTCAAGAGCCGTGTTTGCCAAGGGTGCAGTTGAGGCCGCAAAGTTTGTGGCCGGAAAGAGCGCCGGCAAATACGATATGGGCGATGTCTTGAATTAAACATAAGGATAAAGTGAACATGGAGTTTCGTCCCTGTATCGACATACATAACGGCAAGGTAAAACAGATCGTCGGATCCACGCTTCGTGATGAAGGCGACAGTGCCGAAGAGAATTATGTATCCGACAGGGACGCTGCGTTTTATGCGAGACTCTATAAAGAACATGACCTTCCCGGCGGACACGTGATAATGCTTAACGCGCGGGGAAGCGAATATTATGAGGCAACTAAAGCCCAGGCGCTTGCGGCACTTGGTGAATACCCCGGAGGATTATCCGCGGGAGGAGGCATCAACGCGGATAACGCAAAGCAGTTTCTCGATGCGGGTGCAGGTCATGTCATAGTGACCAGCTTTGTATTTTCGGGCGGAGTCATAAACGACGACAATCTTGCAAGACTCGTATCTGCGGTCGGACGGGAGAGGATAACGCTTGACCTCAGTTGCAGGTATATCGACGGAGCCTACCGCATCGTGACCGACAGATGGCAGAATGTATCTGATGAGGTCGTTGATGCAAAGCTTTTTGACAGACTGAAAAGCTCATGCGATGATTTTCTCGTTCACGCTGTTGATTCGGAAGGAAAATCCGCCGGTATTGACGAGAGGCTCATTGCGGTACTGAAAGAGTCCGAACGTCCCGTGTGCTATGCGGGCGGGATATCGTCATATGAGGATATCGATAAACTCAAAGATACAGGTGAGGGCCGAGTCGACTTCACGGTCGGATCCAAGCTTGATATATTCGGAGGCAATCTGAAGCTGGAGGAGATTATTGCATGTACACGATAATGATAATCGATGATAACGATACCGAACTTCTTGTTGCCAAGAAGGCACTCGAGAAGCAGTACAGCATTATTGATATCAGCAGTCCCAAGACAGCACTCCAGCGTCTTGCCAAATCAACGATCATGCCCGATTTCATCCTTCTGGATGTTGCCATGCCGGGTATAAACGGATTCGATTTTATCATGCGTCTGAAGGCGAGTGAGAAGACCAAGAACATCCCGGTGCTTTTCCTGTCGGGTGACAAGGAGAACACGACCGAGATGGAGGCCTACAGACTCGGGGGCGTTGATTTTATCCGAAAGCCCATCATACCCGATCTGCTCCGTAAACGTATGGAGCTTCAGGCGAACAATCTCGAATACAAATCCCAGATGAACACGTACAATTCGCAGCTTCAGCAGGCCGCGAACTTCCAGGCGAGAAACGCCATGAACCTGGAGTATTTCATCATCGGTATCATCACCGACCTGATCTCACAGAAGGACCCTTATACGGGCATGCACTGTATATGTGTTTCCAAGTATATGGAGATCCTGTTAAAAGAGATGCTGTTATCCGGTATCAACTACGGGATCGACCCGAATGATTTCGAATTGATCCTGCTCAGTTCCCGTCTTCATGACATGGGTAAGATCGGTGTTCCGGATGCGGTTCTCGGCAAAGTCGGAAAGTACACGGACGAAGAGTTCGCACTTATGAAATCGCACACTACGATGGCGGCGAATGCCATACAGAAATACGCTTACCTGCTTCCGAACAACAAGTTCCTGTACTACACTTTCCAGATGGCAAAATATCATCACGAGAGAGTGGACGGAAACGGTTATCCGGACAGACTTGCGGGCAGCAACATTCCCATCCTTGCAAGGATCCTGGCGGTTGCCGATGTTTACGACGGTCTTGTTGCCGAGAGAAGTTACAAGAAAGCGAAAACGCATGAAGAAGCATACAACATAATCACCCAGGGCGCGGGAGTCCAGTTCGATCCGCAGGTTGTTGCGGCATTCCAGAGAGTCCACATGGATATCAGGGATGCGTCGATGAGCATCGAAGCGCAGACCAAGCAGAACATGGCGATGTCACAGCAGGTCATGAACAACAATCAGCCTCAGGTTCAGGCACAGAATCCGAACAGGGTGATCAGATAAAGAAGAAAAGCAATAAAAAAGGAACCGGATTGCGGTTCCTTTTTTATAATCCCTAGATCTGTTACTTTTTAATTCTATCTTCTATAAGTTAAAAAGGCACAAGCTTATGAGATTATAACTTTGTTACGTTTGTTGCCTGAGGGCCTTTCTCTCCGTTAACCACATCAAACTCAACGGAAGCACCTTCGTCAAGAGACTTGAAGCCTTCCATGTTAAGTCCGGAATAGTGCACGAATACATCATTTCCCTGCTCATCGCAAATGAATCCGTAACCTTTCTGGTTGTTAAACCATTTAACCGTACCTTTCATTGCAGATACCTCCAAATAATATATAGTGAAAAATCACTGGCTAAATACTAGCATATAGATATTCAAATGTAAATAAAAAGTTTGAAAAATCGTTGTTTTGTAGTAAACTTATTGTGGAAAAAAAGGAGCTCTTATGAAGAAGATACTTAACTATATTTTTATCGACGGACTGTCGGGAATGGCCCTCGGTCTGTTCGCCACTCTGATCATCGGAACGATCATCAAACAGATCGGATCATATATCCCCGGATTTATCGGCGCATATCTTATAGTTATCGGTCAGGTCGCAAGCAGTGTGACCGGTGCGGGTATCGGATGCGGTGTCGCCGTAAAGTTCAAGGAAAAGCCTCTTGTCATATTCTCGGCCGCGGTGTGCGGAATGATCGGTGCTTTTGCGAGCAATATCATCACGGGAAGCATCGTGATCGAAGGCGTTATCAATTACAAAGGACCGGGTGAGCCACTCGGTGCATATATAGCTGCGCTTGTAGGTATCACACTCGGAAGGATGGTTGCGGGAAAGACAAAACTCGATATTCTCGTAACTCCCTCTGTTACGATACTGTCGGGAGCATGCGCGGGAATACTTCTCGGACCTCCGATATCCGGATTCATGACTTGGCTTGGAGGAATAGTCAACTGGAGCACACAGCGCCAGCCTTTCCTTATGGGCATTCTCGTATCGGTGATAATGGGTATGGTACTGACGCTTCCTATCAGTTCGGCAGCCCTCGGACTGATACTCAATCTGTCCGGACTTGCGGCAGGTGCCGCAACAGTCGGATGCTGTGCAAACATGATCGGATTTGCCGTTGCATCATTTAGGGAGAACGGCTGGGGAGGATTCTTTGCCCAGGGTATCGGAACGAGTATGCTTCAGGTTCCGAACATAATGAAGAAGCCTGTTATCTGGCTTCCCGCGATCATATCATCGGCAATTCTCGGACCGGTAGGTACACTTGTGTTCGGGATGACCAATAACGCCACGGGTTCCGGAATGGGAACGAGCGGACTTGTGGGACAGCTCATGACATATCAGGACATGACCGCTTCGGAGAGCCCTGCGGTCGTGATAGTAAAGATAGTACTTCTGCATGTGATTTTCCCCGCACTGTTATCCTTGGGTATTTCGGAACTGATGAGAAAGCGCGGCATGATCAAACCGGGAGATATGAAGCTTGATCTGGAGTAAGAAAGAAAAAACAAAAAGAGCCGATACCAAAAAGCAGCCTACCGGATTTACCATGCTTCTTATTCCGAATTCATCCGATTCGGCGAAGACCGTGGAGATAACATACGACAGACTGCTTCAGCTTTTTGCGGGTGCGATCGCAACGGCGATCATTGTGATCGGACTGATAATCTCGATGATGGTACATAACCATAAGCTCAAGAATTCGCTTGAGGATGCCGAGTCGGCTGTTTCCGATCTGTCCGCATCAAACACAATGCTCGAGCAGACGGTGACGGCACTTAACGATCAGATTGACGCCGACAAGGAAGCGTTTTCAAAGATAGAAGATACGATATCCAAGAAGGAAGAAGAGGAAGCCGCTTCGGCTGAGGAGGCTGCGGTACCTTATGCACTGCCGATCAGCAATGCCAAGGCTGTCCTTGTGGAAGATCCCTACGGGGATTCAAACGGGGGACAGACGAACGGCATAGTGTTTACGACAACAAAAGGCGCGATCGTTGCAGCTGCCGCCAACGGGATCATAATGCATGTCGATTCGGATGAGAGCAATCCTTTTTACACAAGGGGTATCGTTATCGATCACGGAAACGGATATATCACTTATTACAGGATGAACGGCGATGTGGCTACCGAGGAAGGAATGACCGTATCCCAGGGGGATGTTCTTGCGGTACTTACGGAAGACGGTTATGTCGCATATGAGATAAAAAAAGACGGAGAGTTTGTCGATCCCCGAAGCATGATACGGGAATGACAACAGGATAAGAGGTGCAAGATGTTTTTTAAGGATGACAACAAAGTAAGGGTCAGTCAGACGTCCATAACCACTTTCATCGGTGCGGATACTAAGGTGGAAGGAACGCTCATTACTCATTCATCGGTAAGGATCGACGGCAAAGTGGTCGGCGGAGTCGTTGCAGACGGTACGGTGGTTCTTTCGTCAAACGGAGAGATACAGGGAAATGTGATGGCCGAGAACATCATCGTCGCAGGTGTTGTTGACGGTAACCTGACAATAAAGGACAAGACGAACATCGAGCCTACCGGTGAGGTATACGGTGACATCACCACGGCCAGAGTTCTCATAGATGAGCAGTCTGTATTCCAGGGTAAATGCAACATGAATGTTGACAGGACCAAGAACAAACGGGGACGCTTCAGACTCAAAGAGGCTCCTGTAAAACCCGAGATACAGGAAAAACAGGAAAAGGAAGAGCCTAAGCAGGAGGCAAACAGAGAGCAGTAGGATGAGTCAACTTCGAGCGATCATAATCGATGACGACAGAAATCGTCGGGAAGGCATAGTAAGTCTTCTTCCCGATTATTTCGCGAGTGTTGCGATCGGGTACGGAGACGGTGCGCTCGATTATCTCAAACCCGATGCCGAAGGAGTCGTTCCGGATATCGTATTGTTGTACGGCGACGATGCAAAAAGTCTCGGCCTTTACGTATATGACTGGATGATCAACAAGTCCGGCAATCCGGATATCGCGATGATCCCGGTTGTCGTCATGACTGAAGACGAATTTTCCGACAGATGCATGGAGTTTCTTGAGATCGGAGATGTCGTATTCTATGAAGGTGAAGCGGAAGAGAGCCGCCTGTTTTCGGTGATAACCGAGGCAATCGAAAAAGCTGAGTTCATGCCTGAGCCTGTCATTACCGGATACGAGGATGTTAAGAATATAGAGAGGATCGCGGGAACGAGTGTTAAGGCGCCTGATGATGACGGAAGTCCTCGTGTTGTTGTACTCGATATGGAGTCCCGCATGGAGAATCTCGAGGCAGCACTTGAGCGAGGAAGGAAGCGCGCTTCCGATATAAGAACACTTATTGATGCGGCCACCAAAGTTAAAGGGGCAAAGAATACCGACGAAGACGGGGAGTTCTCAAGAAGAAGGTCCCGTAACGGGTATTCCGAATATAAAAAGAGGATAAGTAACAAGAATGCAGGGAGTCAAGCAGCTCCCACATCTTCTGCATCTTCCGCATCATCCGCGGCTTCCGATTCGGTTGCAAAACTCAAAGAGAAGGCCATGGGCAACCCCTACGGTGCGTTTAATGCCCAGGGTTCGATCAAACTCGAGGAGCCGGAGAGGCAGATCAGATCGACGGCAACTTATGAGAAGAAGACGGTTGTCATCGTTGACGATGATGTTAAGACAAGAAAACTGTGCTCGCTGTTTCTTACTCAGAACCACAACGTCATAGCATTCGAATCGGGCATGAAGACCGTGGATTATTTCGTCAGGAACCGTGCGGATCTTCTGATCATCAATCCGAATCTTCCGGGGATGAGCGGTATATCGGTGGTCAATTCGGTGCATATGCAGCCGGGATGTGCAAATGTTCCAGTCATGTATCTTGTAGGCGACGATTTTACTCAGTCGCGCACTTCGCTTGTCACTCCCGGAGTGGTCGGAATACTCAACAAACCCATTAAGCGCGAGATGATATCGCAGGCTGTGGAAGGACTGTTCGGCACCAACCGTTAAGAAGGAAAGAATATGAAAAAAAGGATACTTATAGTAGATGATGATATCATGACGCTCAAGATACTGAAGAAATATCTTGAGGATACATATGATGTCGTTACGGAGAACGCGGGATACAGATTCGTTGAGAAGATGGGAAGCTACGGAGCGGACCTGATCCTTCTCGATATCGAGATGCCTGTCGTTAACGGCATTGAAGCGTTCGATAAGCTGATAAAGGATCCCGAACTCAACGAGACACCGGTCGTATTTTTGTCGGGTGTCGCCAATCCCAATCTCGTCAGGGAACTGATGGGGAAAGGTGCAGCGGGCTACCTGGTCAAGACCATTCCGAAGAGTGAACTTCTGGCCCGTCTCGAGAAGATATTCAATGAGGGAACCGTCGGAAAAAAGAACAAAGAGGTACTGATAATCGATAACGACATAACGCGGCTCAAGTCCATGCGTGATAACCTGATCGCGGAAGGATACAAGGTCAAAGTCGTACGCTCATCCGTTGAGGCGGTCGATCACATCAGGAACCATCATCCGGATCTGTTCGTGATCGGAAGGGATTCCACGGGAGTGTCACCCCAGGAAGTATTTGAGTCTCTTGAAAGCATAATCCGCAAGGAAGGCGTTATACCTATAGTTGTTGAGGAGAACCTGTTCTCCTCGGAACTGATCGATAAGGTGAAAGAGGCACTCGGCAGATAAGCCGGTATATAAGATAAGGGGATATAATTGGAAGAGGGAAGAGACATCTATCGGAATCAGGAGATTCCGCCCAAGAGAAAACGCAAACGCAGGAGCAACTCGGGCGCAACGGTTCTTGTCATAGTGACGAGCTTTATTCTCGGACTTGTTGTCGGTATGGTCATCATACAGAATAAGAGCTCCAAGGAGATCGCTGCGGTACAGGAAGAACTTGCAACGGTAATAGAAGAACAGAGCCACATTAACGTCACGAACGTATATGTCCCCAAACGGAAAATCACGGAGGGACAACTTTCTCTCAGTTCGTACAATACCGATAACTTCAGGATCGACAAAGGGTTCATGGCGTACTTCGATGATGACGGCAACAAGATAAGTCATCTCGGATGCGATCTTTCCTATCACAACAAATACGTCAACTGGGATGAACTTGCCGCTTCGGGATGTGAGTTTGTTATGCTCCGTTGCGGATATCGAGGCTATTCCGAGGGAGGCCTTGCCAAGGACGAGAAGTTCGATCAGTATGCGAGCGAAGCGCAGAGAGTGGGACTCAAGCTCGGAGTCTATTTCTTCACTCAGGCTGTTACGGTTGAAGAGGCCGAGGAGGAAGCAAAGTATGTACTCGATCTGATAGAGGACTACAATATTTCATATCCGGTCGCATTCGATACGGAATATATCGATGACGAAAGTGCGAGAACAAACACGATCGAGATATCCGATGAACTTCGAAGCGATATTTGCAGAGCGTTTTGCGAGAAGATACGCGAGAAAGGTTATTATCCGATGATATATGCATCGGAGAACTGGATGAGAAGGTACCTTGAACTTGAATCTCTGCGCGAATATGATTTCTGGGCTCCGCAATATCTGGAGGAAAATGATTTTCTCTTCGATTTCACGATGTGGCAGTACACGGACTGCGGCAGTATCCAGGGAATCAAGGGTGATGTCGATCTTGATATCTCGATGGTCGATTATGCATCGTTCGTTCCGCAGATGCGTGAGGCATACCTGACCGGGGGAGAGATCAAAGAGGCGCAGAGCGAGGATCTCGTTATAACGGCTGAGCAGGAAGAGAAGGATGCTCAGACGGAATAAATGGTCGTTGTAAAATTATGTAAACTATATTATAATTTGACGTGAGGTGTCTGCAAATCAGACAGATGCCTGACGTTCAAGGGGTGGGTTATGGCAATCATTCGTAAAAAAGTCCGTATCGGCGACCTGATGATCAGCGAGGGGCTGATCACACCGTCTCAGCTCGAAACGGCATTAAAAGAGCAGAAGATAAGAGGAGCTAAGCTCGGTGAGACGCTGATAGCGCTTGGTTATGTCTCGCAGGAGGATTTCTCCAATATTCTTTCTTCACAGCTCGGCATAGATACGGTCGATCTTCGTAAAGTCGGTCTTGACGACAACGCCGTTAGGCTTGTGTCCGAGGACCTGATGAAGAAGAATCAGCTGATCCCTTTCGGTTTCGACGAGAAGAATCCCAACATCCTAAAAGTGGCAATGGCGGATCCCATGAACATCATGGCGATCGACGATGTCACCATAATGACGAATATGGAAGTCATTCCATATTTCTGTCCGAGTGCGCAGATATCCCTGCAGCTTGACAGAAGATACGGTAAGGAACAGGCAAGGGCTGCTGCGGCTCAGTTCCAGGAGGAGCATGCGGCGGAGATAGCTTTTGATACCACGACTTCCGACATTGAATACGAAAACATCGATGATGCACCTATCGTTAAGCTCGTTAAGACAATGCTCGAGACGGCTGTCAGACAGGGTGCATCCGATATTCATATCGAAGCGCTTGACAGAGAAGTGCGTGTCCGTTTCAGGATCGACGGCGTTCTCGTCGAGAATATGGACTACGACAAATCGCTTCTTCCGGCGCTTGTTGCACGAATCAAGATCATTTCAAACCTGGATATCTCCGAGAAGAGAAAACCGCAGGACGGACGTCTTACCGTTGTTGTCGACAGTAAAGAATACGATGTCCGTGTATCCATACTTCCGACCGTGTTCGGTGAGAAGGTCGTTATGAGACTGACGTCCAAGGACGGACTGACGAGAGACAAGAAGTATCTCGGACTTAACGAACGCGAGCTTCCGAGGTTCGATGCGATCATGTCGAACCCGCACGGTATCATCCTTGTTACGGGACCTACCGGTTCGGGTAAATCAACTACATGTTACACGGTTTTATCGGAACTGAATTCCGATGAGGTTAACATAATTACCGTTGAGGATCCTGTCGAAGCGAACGTAAACGGAATCAACCAGGTACAGGTTAACGTCAAAGCGGAACTGACTTTCGCGTCAGCGCTCCGTTCCATTCTGCGTCAGGACCCC
>JAEEJD010000166.1 GCA_016281675.1 Lachnospiraceae bacterium | reverse complement strand
GGACTTCTTAAGGTCAGGACCGATGCTCTTTGCGCGGTGAATTCTCTCGGACGGATGATGATAGCTACGGTTAACGCCAATCTTCCGGTCAAGGAGGGAGAGTGTGTTGCGGGAACAAGAATAATACCGCTTGTCATCGAAAAAGAGGCAATGGATGAGGCAAAACGTGTCGCGGGAGACGAGCCGCTTATGACGATACTTCCGTTTGCTATTGAGACCGCAGGTATAGTCACAACGGGAAGCGAAGTGGCCTCGGGCAGGATAAAGGATGCGTTCGGCCCGATATTAAAGGACAAACTTCAGGAGTACGGGGTCAGTGTGACCTCACAGAAGATACTGCCGGACGATCCCGGACCGATAACCGAAGAGATCATGGATCTTGCGCGCGGCGGTGTCGGGATGATACTTGTCAGCGGAGGTATGAGCGTCGATCCCGACGACAGGACGCCCAAAGCCATTAAGGATACGGGAGCAAGGATCGTATCGTACGGTGCGCCTGTGCTTCCGGGTGCGATGTTCCTTCTCGCTTACCTGGATATTGACGGAAGGAGTGTTCCCGTTGTCGGACTTCCCGGCTGTGTGATGTACGCAAAAAGGACGGTGTTCGATCTCGTGCTGCCGAGAATCCTGGCAAAAGAGGAACTGACCGCAAAGGATCTGGCCCGATACGGGGAAGGCGGAATGTGCAGGAACTGCGACATATGCCGTTTCCCGAACTGCGGATTCGGTAAATAACCGTAAAAAGAGAGGATAGTATAATGAACGGTCTTACACATATTGACGAAAAGGGAAACGCTGTCATGGTTGATATATCCGATAAGGATGTAACCGAAAGGTATGCCGGAGCAAGCGGCCTTATCAGAATGAGTGATGAGGCTTTACGTGCAGTGGCAGACGGTAAGGTGCCGAAGGGCGACGTACTTGCCGCGGCAAGGATCGCGGGGATAATGGCTGCCAAGAAGACGCCGGAGCTTATACCGCTCTGTCATCAGATTCAGCTTTCCAAGGTGAGTGTCGATTTTGATGTTTGCCCGGAGGAAGGCTGCATAAGGTGTGAATGTACCGTAAAGCTAAATGATAGAACAGGCGCGGAGATGGAAGCGCTCTGCGGGGTAAGCGTGGCACTTCTGACTGTATACGATATGTGTAAGGCTATAGATAAGACGATGGAGATATCCGCTGTAAGCCTTTCGGAAAAGAGTGGCGGAAAAAGCGGGCACTATCTGAGAGAAGAATAATACCATGATAAACAGAATAAAGGTTATAACGGCGGCAGCCCTTTGTGTTGCCTGCCTGTGCGCGTGCAGTGTTACGGTTAACGTGAATAAGCCGGTATCAATTAACATACTTGCCGCGGCATCGTTAACGGATGTGTGCACGGAACTTGAAGCGATGTATGAAAAGGATCATCCCGGTGTGGAGCTTACGTTTTCTTTTGCCGGTTCCGGTGCTCTTCAGACACAGATAGAAGAGGGAGCGCCTGCAGACATTTTCTTTTCGGCATCGACAAAGCAGATGGATGCGCTTAACGGAGAGGGACTGATGGACAGCGGGAGCATAACGGAGCTTCTCGAGAACAAGATCGTTCTTGTAGTTCCCGCTTCGTCTGATATGGACATAACGTCATTCGAAGATGTTGCCACGGACAAAGTGGCTATGATCGGTCTCGGAGATCCGGAGAGCGTACCGGCGGGACAGTATGCCGAGGAAGTGTTCACGTCGCTCGGGATACTTGATGAGGTAAAGAGTAAGGCAAACTACGGCAGCGATGTACGTACCGTTCTGACGTGGGTGGAAGAAGGAGAAGTTGACTGCGGCGTGGTCTATCAGACAGATGCATTTACTACCGACAAGGTTAAGATAATAACGGCTGCACCCGAAGGATCATGCAGGAAGGTCATCTATCCGGCAGGTATCGTTAAGTCCACAAAGAATCCGGAAGAATCCCAGGAACTTCTTGAGTTTTTCAAGAGCGATACAGCAACGAAGGTGTTTGAAAAGTATGGATTTTGATTATTCCCCGCTGTGGATATCACTAAAGACAGCGACGGTTTCGACAGTGTTCACATTCTTTCTGGGAATACTGTTTGCAAGACTCGTATACCCTGTGAAGAAATGCAGGTTTCTGATCGACGGACTGCTGTCTCTTCCGATGGTTCTGCCGCCTACGGTGGTGGGATTTTTCCTGCTGATCATATTCGGGAAGAATTCGGCTGTCGGAAGTTTTCTGTCGTCTGTCGGCATTAATGTGATATTCACGTGGCAGGGGGCGGTTATCGCGGCGATAGTCGTGTCGTTCCCGATCATGTATATAACGACCATGGGCGCTTTTGAACAGATGGATACCGAACTTATCGATGCCGCAAAGACTCTCGGTTTTTCGGACAGGGCCATATTCTTTAAGGTGTGGATCCCGCTTTCATGGCCGGGGATCGCTGCCGGAACGACACTGTCGTTTGCAAGAGCTCTCGGCGAGTTCGGAGCCACAATAATGATCGCGGGAAATCTTCCGGGTAAGACAAGAACGATGTCTACAGCGGTGTATTCCGCAATGCAGGGAGGAAACCGCGAGATGGCCTACAAGTGGGTCATCATCATAATGTTCATTTCGCTGTGTACACTGGTACTCATGAACTTCTGGAGCAGCAGAAGGTATGCAAGGGATGAGAGGAAACAGTCGGTAGCAAGACGCCTCGGACTGTTCGGGAGGTAGAAATGACAGACGGTTGCGGTCGCGAAATAGAATATCTCCGCCTGTCCGTCACGGACAAGTGTAATCTGAGGTGCAGATACTGCATGCCCGAAGAGGGTATACGTCATCTTCTTCATACGGACGTTCTCTCATTCGAGGAAATTCAAAGACTTGTCGGGATCATGAAAGGACTCGGTATCGGAAAGGTGCGCCTGACCGGAGGTGAACCGCTTGTGAGAAAAGGAGTCGTATCTCTTGTCGGTATGCTTCCTTGCGATGTCTATATGACAACAAACGGCTGCATGCTTTCGGAATATGCAAGAGCACTGAAGGAAGCCGGACTTCGCGGAGTCAACGTCAGCCTCGACACTCTCGATGCGGCCGGGTTCAAGGAACTTACCGGAAGAGACGAACTGGGCAGAGTCCTTGAGGGAATCGATGCCGCAGCGGATGCGGGAATTCCGGTCAAACTAAACTGTGTCCCGATCAGAGGCGTCAATGACGGGGAGATAGAAGAGCTGTGTGATTTTGCCCGAAGGTCGGGCTTTGATATAAGGTTCATTGAACTGATGCCGATCGGATGCGCGAGCGCTCATACGGGGATTCCTTCGGACGAGATAATAGAGAGGCTCGGCCTGACTTCTTCGGAGTCGTTTGCAGACGGACAATTATCTTCCGGTCCGGCAAAGTATTACAGGCAGGAAGGATCCGAGACGAGGATAGGATTCATCAGTCCCATGTCGCAAAAGTTTTGCGCTACGTGCAACAGGATCAGGCTGACAGCCGACGGTTTCCTTAAAACGTGTCTGCAATATTCGAACGGTACGGACCTGCGACTGCTTCTTAGAAGCGGCGCGGATAACGATACGATACGGCGCGCGATAGAGTCGGCGGTAAGTTACAAACCGCCCGCACACAGTTTCGGAAACGACAGCGGATCGGATACAAGAAGAATGGTTCAGATAGGGGGATAGAAGGTAATGGGTAAGATAATGGCCGTCTGTATCAGCGGCAAAAAAGGTGTTCGCAAGGAAGATATCGGAACATGCCGGATAATCGAAGATCACGGACTTGAGAAAGATGCGCATGCGGGATCTTCCCGACAGGTAAGTCTCCTGTCATATGAAGCGGTTGAGGGATTTCGTGCGAAGAGCGGTGCAAAGGATCTCATCACTCCGGGCGCCTTCGGCGAAAATCTCCTTGTATCGGGTTATGACCTTCCGGGCCTTGCGATCGGCACGCGTTTTATTGCCGGTGACGCGGTTCTCGAGATCACGCAGATCGGGAAAACGTGCCATACGGGATGCGAGATATCAAAGATTGCCGGCGAGTGTATAATGCCGCGACAGGGCGTGTTTGCAAAGGTGTTAAAGGGCGGAACCGTGAGCATGGGAGATGATTTTAAAAGAGTTCATACCGCTGCCGTCGTAACGTCAAGCGACAGATCTTTTGCGGGTGAAAGAGAAGATGAAAGCGGACCGCTTATGGCGGATATATTAAGTTCTGCCGGATATAATGTCATAGAGAGCGTCCTGATTCCCGATGACGAGGAAAGGGCGTATGAGGAACTTGTACGCATATCGGATGAGAAGATGCCCGATGTTTTGTTCACAACAGGCGGCACGGGATTTTCGCCCCGCGATCATATGCCGGAGGCAACACTTCGGGCCGGACACAGAAATGCCCCGGGCATAGCCGAGGCAATAAGAGCGTACAGTTTGAGCCTGACTCCGAGAGCGATGCTCTCGCGCGCAGCCAGCGTGATAAGAGGAAAAACGATAATCATCAATCTTCCGGGAAGTCCCAAGGCGGTCCGGGAGTGTCTGGAATATATTCTTCCGGTACTTGAACACGGTATCGGGATACTGAGCGGTGAAGCCGACGGATAACCGAAACGGCTCTTATCGCAGGATCCTTTGTGCGATATTTCGAAGCATGTGGATGACGATGCCGTAGTCGCGGAAAAGTGACTGCGGAAGTGTCGGTATGCGGTCATACAGGATCTCATTGTATTCATCCGAAACCTCGGGAAGGTTCATTATCTCAAGACCGAGTACGCACGTGTCCATATGCCTTGAATATGTTATCGAAGTCGTGAAGCATGACAGCTTCACGTTTTCATTTTCGGACATGAGTTCGACTACGGTACGGTCCCCTATCTTAAACCCTTCCGCATCGTCCATGAACACTTTCAGATTATGTGATGTCATATATGTCGTTATGCCGTCGCGGACACGACCTTCGGGATCGCCTTCGACGGAGAGTGTCACGGGCTCGGCATCTATTACCGTCACGTCATCGCTTTCGCCGTCCCTTCCGTCGATCAGGAACATCGACATGATAAGGAAATAGGTATTTCTGATCAGCCAGAACAACAGCACGAATATGCCTACGGCTCTTAACACGGTAAGAAGATATATCGATCTTATGATACCTATAACGCACAGCGCGATAAGGATCAGGAAAGGCATCATCGAATGCATGTCGGTTCTTCGTCGCATGTTCTTCTTTGATTTGTCAGTAACCTCGAACACCGATGTCGTTATGCCGAATGTCTCTTTAAGTACGGGCAGAAGAAGATGAGGCATGACGCTGGTCTCATATATTCCGCTCCATTTGAGTGAAACGGCATTTCCCGAAAAGACTCTCAGCGCAACGTCCTGCATTATGAACATCGGAAGCCAGTAGATCAGAAGATCGAGCCAGCCGCATTTGAAGACGGGTATCGCGAAGCATGCGAACATGAGAGGCGATATCAGGTATATAAGGTTCTTCAGCGGTGAATACCAGTATACGACCGAGGAAAGGTATGAGAGCTTTTGCGTCAGAGACAGACCTTTTCGTCTCATAAGACGGAGCTGTTTGCCGGTACTGATGACACCGCGTCCCCAGCGCTTACGCTGCTGTATGTGTTCTTTGTATGTGTGGGGAGTCATTCCGGATGCGAGGGGCTCGCCCGTTGCCAGACTGACGTATCCGGCAGATTCGATAAGCATTCCGGTCGCAAAATCCTCGGTGATCGATCCCGTGTAGAAACCTCCTATGTCATCAAGAGCCTCACGTGCGATGATCGTGTTCGATCCGCCGTAAATTACGGAGTTCGAGCTTGTTTTGGAAACCTCTATGGTGCGGTAGAAAAAGTCCTGTTCGTTGGGAGCGG
>JAEEJD010000165.1 GCA_016281675.1 Lachnospiraceae bacterium | reverse complement strand
GGCTTCTGTGCTGCATGCGGATGCTCCTGTCCGGCATATACAAACAGCTTCTTATACATCCTGCGTCCCAAAGGTCCCTTGGGAAGCATTCCCTTGACTGCAAGTTCAACGACCTCCGTAGGAGCTTTTGCGAGCTTGTCGCGAAGCGTTGTCTCCTTCATTCCGCCGACATAATCGGAATGATGATAGTAGATCTTCTGATCAAGCTTGCGGCCTGTAACTTTAACCTTTTCTGCATTAACGATGATGACACAGTCACCCGTATCTGCGTGAGGTGTGAATATAGGCTTATTCTTACCTCTCAGCACCTTGGCAACTTCCGAAGCCAGACGTCCGAGAGTGCATCCTGCTGCATCAACGACGTACCATTTACGCTCAATGGCAGCCTCGTTAGGCATATATGTATTCATTACGATACCTCCAAAAATCTTTGCATCTGTGATTCAATTATCATCGTGAAAGCGCATCCTCCCGGGGCCGGGGCTATGGCTCGGGGCAGACTTCTGCCGTCACATTGAGTGATTATATTACACGGTATCAGGCGTGTCAAGGAGTTTTTCGGGCGGAAGATAACTCTTTATAAGCTTTTCGAGCTTCTCTCCCTCGACCGGTTTTGAAACATAATCGGCGAACCCGGCATCAAGATACATCTCTCTTGCTCCGGATATCGCATTGGCTGTAAGTGCGATGTATACGGGACTTCCGGCACCGTCCTGTTCCTTCAGATGTCCGAGAGTCTCTATTCCGTCCATATCCGGCATCAGATGATCGATGAATATTATGTCGTAATCCTTGTCCTTTGCCATCAATATCGCTTCGGGTCCGGACCTGGCCGTGTCTATCTGAATCTGTGTCTTGCGAAGAAGCTTTGTGATGACCGTGAGGTTCATCTTGATATCGTCGACAACGAGGATCTTCGCATCGGGTGCATGGAAGAGTTCCCTGTATTCCCTCTTCTTCCTGTCGCCCATATCGTATTTTCCGTCGAAGTTTCCGGAAGCATCCCAGTTAAGAACTTCCTGCGTCACCGAGAACGAGAACACCGAACCTTTCCCGTATTCGCTCTGCACTTTGAGTTCGCTGTTCATCAGTTCCAGAAGACGCTTCGTTATACTTATTCCGAGGCCGCTTCCCTCGATGTTGCGATTTTTCTCCTCATCCAAACGCGAAAACGGCGAGAACAGAGTGTCCATGTCCTCTTTCTTGATACCGGCACCCGTATCCGATACCGTAAACTCAAGTTTGATATGGTTATCGTCTTCCTTCGTGCACCCGATCTTCAGACCGACCTGTCCCTCTTTCGTATACTTGACCGCATTCGTAAGGAGATTTAGCGCGCACTGTTTGATACGTATCTCGTCACCCTTCAAAAGTCGCGGAATGTTGTTGTCAAATTCCACATTTATGGACAGACCTTTCTGTGTCGCTCTCTCTCTTACCATGTTGACAAGATCGTTCTTCATGATGCCCGGCTCATACTGCACCGGAATGATCTCCATCTTGCCTTCCTCGACCTTTGAAAAATCGAGTATGTCGTTTATAAGAGCCAAAAGCGTCCTTCCTGATGTCTGGATATCCTCGGCATAATCAAGCACTTCCTTTTCGCTGCTCGTACGGATCACCATCTCGTCCATTCCGAGAATTGCGTTGATAGGAGTCCTGATCTCATGGGACATGTTTGCCAGGAACTGTGATTTTGCCTTATTGGCTTCATCCGCTATCTCTCGCTGTTTGCGAAGTTCATTCATGTAATGATACTGCTCGGTGTCGTCTCCGAGTGCATACAGTATTCCGACATCCTTGCCGTCCAAAACGAGGGAGTTGGCTTTGGGCGTGTATATCCTCTCGTTCATCCTGATCGGCTCTTTATTTTCTATGGCCTGCCTGATGCCTTTTATTACATTCTCGGACTGATCGGCGGCCGCACCCTTTTCAGCGAGCACCGGATACAGTCTCTCTGCCGGCTTATTATAATATGAAACATTATCCTCCGTATCGACAACGATGATACCTTCGGAAAGTTCGTCAACAACATAATCTTTGGCCGCGGTTCTGGCATCTAGGATCTTGTACTTGATGATCGCGACGAGCATGATCGCATTTCCGATCGCAAACCCGAAGATCATAACATCGAACTTTCGCGCCAGCGGAATAAGTTTAAAGAAGTAGAGCACATAAGATGTACCTATGGACAACATGGCGATCGCCATGAGCATGTATCTCTTCTTCTCGACGCGATTTTTCTCCCGAAGGTACGTCCTCGCCATCACGGAAACGCCGCATACCACATATAACAGATTCAATGACGTCTGGATATAGTAGAGCGGTCCTCCCGAGTGCGGCAGTTTCGGAAAACCATCGTCGATCACAAATTCCATTGTCTTATAGTAGAGACTGTTATTCTCCAATTCTAAGATCGTCGTATATATAACGGCATGGGCCATTGCCATGGATCCGATGATGTATTTGCTCAGATGAACATTGCACAATTCCATGGAGAACAGAAACAGCGCCATGCCTATCCAGATTCGTCCGAGATATCCGATCTTCAGAGCAGTGACAAACGTGTTCTGATCCGTTGCCCGAAGTTCCATGATACACGCCACGTTATACAGGAGGTTCGTTGCACCGCTGAAGAAAAGGTACGCATGAAGTTTGCTGCTCCACTTCCTGATCGCAAACCAGCATACTATGAACAGTCCAACTATCGTAACGTATAAAGTTGCAATGACAAACTGATACATTATCTCCTCCACAGGTCCTTTTCAATTATATCCGCACAAAGATCCTCACAGTATCTGTACGAAAAGTTCGCATCAGCCTTCCTTATCTCATTAAGGAATGATTTCGCCTGCGTATAATCGTCAAGAAAATAAACCGTCGATCCGTTTATCTCGGATTCGACATGCGCCACAAGCGGCCTTACCCCGTAGTCTTTGATCACCGCATTTCCGTCGGCGTCTTTCGCAATCGTTACATCCGCCATGGCTCCGAGCATCCTGTCGGCAACACCCTTTCCCGAACCGCTCGTCCAGTTGATGAAATTACCGAGAGAATAGTATACCGGAACTTTTCTTCCGTCACTCGTCTCGTATTCCTCCACCGGCTCGATCACATGAGGGTGTGTTCCTATTATAAGGTCTGCACCGTTTTCGGCAAATACTTTTGTCCATTTCTTTTGCATTTCCGAAATGCCGTGATTGTATTCGGTGCCCCAGTGCGGGCATACTACAGTCAGATCCGCAGCCTTTTCGGCCTTCGCAAGATCTTCCTTTACTCTTTCATCATTAAGAAGATCGACAGCATACGGCATCCCGGAAGGAAGCGATATCCCGTTCGTTCCGTATGTATAGTTGAGCACGGCGATCTTGATCCCGTTCTTCTCGAATATGCACACATCGTCCCTGTCGGCCTGTGACGTGTATATCCCTACGGTATCGATATCTGGGTGATTTTCTTCCCAGTATTTGAGACAGTTTTCTATTCCTCTTTTCCCGCGGTCGAGCGCATGATTGGTCGCATGACATATAACGTCAAATCCCGTCTCGGCAAGCTCATCCGCGATCTCATACGGTGCATTAAAGCTCGGGTAGCCGCTGACGCGAAGTTCCTTACCGCCGATGATGACCTCCTGATTGACTATCGCCAGATCCGCCGCCTCTATGACACTCCTCGTGTGCCTGAACACCTCGGAAAAATCATACAATCCGTCTTCCTGCATCGCACACTTTTCTATCCCGTCATGCAGCAGAATGTCGCCGACCATGATCAGCTGAACGTCCTGCCCCGCGTAAACGCGAAAATCACACGCAAGCGTTATTGCCGCCAAAGCGACAACACCGGCAAATATCTTCTTTATACTATTTGATTTTTCATTGTGACTGATATGTCTCTTTTGCATAAGATTCTATGATGACTGCAGATTCTCAAGAAGTGCTTCACAGCCCTTTCTGATCTGTCTGTACGCGGTCTCGAAATCTCTTGTGTACCAAGGATCGTCTATAAGCTCATCCGGGGTATTTGTATATTCCATCAACGTATGGACTTTGCCTTCCGGATCTCCCCCGAGAATCCTGTCAATGTAATACATGTTCTCGCTGTCCATCCCGATGATCAGGTCATAATCATCATATTCTTCCCGGCGCATCTGCCTCGCCCTGTGATCTCCGATCGGCACATTATGAGCCAGGAGCGCCTGCCTCATCGGCGGGTATACGGGATTACCGATCTCCTCCCGGCTTGTCGCCGCAGAGTCGCACGAATACACGTGCTCCAGACCGTTTTCCCTGACTATCATATCAAATATATATTGTGCACTGACGCTCCGACAGATATTGCCGTGGCATATAAATAATACTTTTACCATTTTCATATTTCCTCATAAACGAACGGATTTCTTTATCTTAAGGCTCTTCAGGTACTCCTTCTGTTCGGGTGTGATACGGTAGCTTTCCACCGACTTCTGAATGGCCTTGTTGTGTGTCCATGTATCGAGCTTCTTTTCTTCTATAAAAGGAAGGATCGAATCATACTGCTTGGCAAGTGCCGTTGCAAAATACCATGCGATCATCATATTGACATAGTATTCTTCGGAACGTACCTTTGCCACGATACCGGGATATTTGATGTCGTAGTCTTCGTCAAGGAAATGCTCCATCAGCATTCCTATACCGAACCTGACGGTGTATGTCCGGCCGGAATCGATCCAGTCTGTGATTTTCGCGACAAGCTCCTGTCTGTGCTTCTTGAATACTTTCGGAGACATCTGATCGCATGTGGCCCAGTTGTCTACATAAGGAAGAAAACGAACCACTTCCGAAATACACCTGTCGTAGTCCTTCATCTCGGAAACTATAAATGCATGCAACTGATTTTCGTCAAAATGATCATGCGGAAGGTCGTCAAGAAAATCACCCACGTCATCTCTTTTGACAAGCTCTTTCGCAAGCTTTCGAAGGATCGGAGTCCTGACTCCGATAATCGAATCCGCGGGTGCTGTCGGAATGATCTTCTCCTGTAGTATTGCATACTTTTCATCACGCTCTTTATACAGTTTTTCTCTTATCTCTTCCGTTATCATTTCAGCTGATTCCTTTCTCTGAAATAATACATGATATTATACAGTCCAAAATACAGACAATCAATTGATTAAGTATGTTTTTTGCGCTATCATATGGTTCAAACAGATACGAGGTGACGGCTATGAAAAAAGATCGTTTGGGACAACCCGTTGAAGCCAAAGAAAAGAAAAATCTTCTGTTTCATATTGTATTCTTTACGGGAGCTGTGGCAATCAATTTCATTCTTCCTCGAACAGCGACCTATTTCAAAGTGCCACTGTATCTGGATAACGTCGGTACTTTACTTGCCGCGGTTTTAGGCGGATATCTTCCCGGCATTGTCGTCGGATATCTCAATAACATCATCAACATGCAGGGTAATCCCGGCAACGCATATTATGTCGTACTCTCGACCATGATAGCCGCATGCGGTTCTTATCTGGGCCATAAAGGCTGGTTTGACAAGTTCGGCAAAGCACTCGCAACCATTCCGCTGTTTGCTTTTATCGGAGGAGTACTCGGATCGATCCTGACGTATCTTCTCTATGGTTTCGGAATGGGCGAGGGAATATCATCTCCGTTTGCCAAATCTCTTCTTCAAAGCGGAAAGCTCAGTGTATTCTGGGCACAGATGCTCTCGGATATAGTTATAGATCTGATCGACAAAGGTATTACCGTTATACTTGTATTTATCATCATCAAGGTTATCCCCGAAAGGCTGAAACCCGATCTGTGGCTGACCGGATGGCGCCAGGCGCCGCTTTCGGATGAAGCAATCTTTGATGCAAAACATAATCAGACACGTTCTTTCTCACTGCGCGGCAAGATAATCACGATCATCACGGGTATCATGGTCTGTGTTGCCGTAGTCACGACAATGATCAGTTACCTGCTCTATCAGAACTTTGCAATGAGACAGTATACATATTCCTGTACAAGCGCCGCCAAGCTTGCAGCCAATCTGATAGATCCCGACAGGGTTGACGAGTTCATCAGTGAGGGAACGGAATCCGACGAATACAGAAAGATCGAAGCTCGCCTGCTGGGGCTCAGAAAAGGCAATCCCGATATCGAATTCATCTATGTCTATAAATTTACCGAAGACGGCGTAACTGTAGTGTTCGATCTCGACACGCCCGAAGTCAAGGCACAGAAAGCGGGTGACTTCATACCTTTGGAGGAATACCTGATCCCTTATAAAGATGCCCTTCTTGCAGGCAATGAGATAGAACCGCTTCTGGACGATACTAACTACGGGAAGCTTCTTACGGTTTTCGAACCCGTATTTGATTCGTCCGGCAGATGTGTGTGCTATGCCGGTGCCGACATCAAGGTCGATAACATCCGCATGACGAGCCTTAATTATATGACTAAAGTATTCTCGCTCTTCATGGGATTTTATATCTTCATTCTTGCCCTGTGCATATGGCTTGTTGATTATCATCTCATCTATCCGATAGCTGCGATGACTCTGTCCGCCAGAAAGTTTGCATACGACAGCGAAGAGGGACGTGACATCAGTATCGACAGGCTTCAACACCTTGATATCGCAACGGGTGACGAGATCGAGAATCTGTACGAATCATTGTCAAAGACTATAGCCGAGACTGTAGGATATCTTGAGGACGTGGAAGCAAAGGGCGAAGAGATCGCCCATATGCAGAACGGTCTTATCTATGTTCTTGCCGACATGGTCGAGAGCCGGGACAAAAATACGGGTGACCATGTACGTAAGACCGCAAGCTATGTAAAGCTCATCGCACAGAAGATGAAAGAAAAGGGTCTGCATTCGGATATGCTGACCGACGAATTTATCAATGACGTGTGCAACTCGGCTCCGCTTCATGACGTCGGAAAGAGCATGGTTTCGGATGTCATCCTCAACAAGCCCGGCAAACTGACCGTTGAGGAAT
>JAEEJD010000164.1 GCA_016281675.1 Lachnospiraceae bacterium | reverse complement strand
GTTCTCGGTATGGTTGACCAGTGGTGGGATTTCGCTTACACGGTTAACGATTCCTTCAAGCAGTCAGGTCTTGATCTGAAGGGCTGCAACTATGTTCCTCTCGGCCTTACAACAAAGGAAGGCATGGAGAACAGATGGCATACATATGATGACACAGTTAACCAGGCTTCAGGTATCGCTATCACAACAGACTGTGAAGATCCCGACAGAGCGTTCAAGTTCCTCGTAGACTGCGCTATGGATCAGGAGCTTCATGATCTCAGATGGTGGGGCGTTAAGGATGTTGACTACAACGTTGACGAGAACGGCCTCTACTATCGTACACCCGAGCAGAGACAGAACTGGGCTGATACATCATACCAGGCTAAGCACAGGTGCCAGTACTCATACTTCCCTCAGTGGCATGGAACGAGCGATGACGGCAAGAACGCCAACAAGCCCGAAGAACAGCCTTCAGAGTTCATGAGCGACATGGCTGAGCCTCTTAAGAAGTGCTTTGATGCTTACGGACATACAACATATCCTCAGTTCATCGGCTCCGTTCAGGAGACAAACGGACCTTGGTTCCCGATGTACTCATACTCAAACAACTTCACGACAGAGACACCCGGTGGTGTAGCATGGACGAAGATGGGCGAGTGCAAGCACGAGTGGCTTCCTAAGGTTGTCATGGCTAAAGACTTCGACAAGGGTTGGGGTGAATACATGGCAGCATACGAGGCATGCAAGCCCGGCGACTTCATCGCTGAGATGCAGGCTATCCTCGACGGATTTAAATAATGCCGGTAGGAGGGGCCCGTTTACGGGAGAAACCTTCCTGCACCGCGAGGCCTGTCGCGTAGCGATTTTAATGGCCGAGCGCACCTGAAAACACATAAATAAGGCAGCAACCGGCAACAACAGTTGCTGCCTTATTTTAAAAAAATCACAGGAGTTACATTATGGCCCGAGTAAAAACGGAACACAAAAAGATCCCGGTAAGCATGAAGGAGATGAAGAGACAGAGCTTTCTCATGATAGTTTCCTTCTTTATGGTCGTATACGGAATAATATTCTATTACTGGCCCCTGACGGGATGGATCATGGCATTTCAGAATTACAAGCCCAAGAAAGGACTTATCGGTTCCAAGTTTGTCGGGCTTGACAAGTTTAGGTTTCTGTTCGAAGACGATGTATTCTTAAAGGCGATCAGAAACACGTTCGCAATGGGACTTCTCAATCTCGTTTCGACAACCATTATGGCAGTCTTGTTCGCCATAATCCTGAATGAGGTCAGAAAGATATGGCTGAAGAAGCCTATACAGACGATCTCGTATCTTCCGCATTTCCTTTCATGGATCGTTGTTACCGGTATACTTCATACCGCTTTGTCGGCATCGGGTATCGTGAACGATCTGCTTTTAAGATTCGGTTTTGTTAAACAGGCAATCAACTTCTTCGCGTATCCGAAATATTTCTGGGGGATAGTCGCTTTTGCGCACTGCTGGAAAGAGACCGGATGGAACGCGATAATCTATCTCGCAGCCATTACCGCGATTGATCCGTGCCTTTACGAGGCGGCTTCGATCGACGGCGCAGACAGATTACAGAAGATAAGATATATAACCCTTCCGGGCATTAAGCCCACGTTTATGATATTGCTTCTCATGAATGTCGGTAACGTGCTTAACGCCGGATTCGAAGTTCAGTACCTTCTCGGAAACGGACTTGTTCAGTCGGTATCGCAGACGATCGATATCTACGTCCTCAAATGGGGTATTTCCCAGAACGACTATTCACTCGGTACAGCCGCGGGTCTGTTTAAGAGTGCCGTTTCCATACTGCTCATAGTCATTGCGAACGCCATATCCAAGAAATACGGCGAGCAGAGATTATTCTAGGGAAGGAGGGGTGAAAATGAACGAGAATGAAAAACACCATTACAAAGTCAGAGGCACTCTTGGTGACAAGATCTTTTCGGTTATAGTATTTGTTTTCCTTCTGGCATTTGTTATAGTAACCCTTTATCCCGTTGTAAACACGGTTGTGCTTTCTTTCAACGACGGTATAGATGCCGTCCGCGGAGGAATATATCTGTGGCCCAGAAAGTTCTCGATGAAGAACTACAAGACGGTTATGGCCATGCAGAACATATGGGTAGGAGCAAGGATCACGGTCGGAAGGACGGTTCTTGCAACTGTAACTTCGCTTATCGCGAATGCGCTTCTGGCGTTTGTTGTCAGCCGTAAGAGATTCCTGTTCAAATCGGGACTGTCGCTTTTCTGGGTTATCACGATGTACGTTAACGGCGGACTGATCCCGGTATTCCTCCTGTACAAGAACTTAGGACTTACGGGAACATTCCACGTATACTGGATACCCGGAATGATCAGTGCATTCAATATGCTCGTTATGAGAACATATATGGAAGGCATTCCCGAGAGCCTTGAGGAGTCGGCTCAGCTTGACGGTGCGGGATACTGGACGATATTTTCCAATATAATTTCACCGCTTTGTAAACCCATGTATGCGACCATTGCACTGTTCATAGCGGTATGGCAGTGGAACTCATGGTTCGATGCAATGCTCTATAACCGT
Source organism: Lachnospiraceae bacterium (assembly GCA_016281675.1). The sequence goes on along the minus strand of JAEEJD010000164.1, from coordinate 3,103 downwards.
ATGAAGACCGAATATACAACGCTTCAGTACGAACTGATGAAGCTTCTGTCATCTGTCATGCAGCAGAGCGGAAGTGCCGAGAATGCCAAGAACGGTGCTGCAACGATCACTCCGATCACGATACGTGCGGCAACGACCGTCGTAACGATGCTCCCGATCGTGTGCCTGTACCCGTTCCTTCAGAGATATTTCGTTACCGGTCTTACGATCGGCGGCGTTAAAGAGTGAGTAAAGTGGGGATCACAGCATCAAGTCTTAACGGAATATACATGAACTTCTTCGAACGCGCGGGTTACTCCGAAAAGGAGACCGAAGAACGGCTTTCGCAGATCTTCGACACCATGTTTTACGGTTCGGAAGAAGAGAGAATATATCATACTGCCGGTGACGATATGGGCTATATTGTCGACACCGGCAATATTGATGCGAGGACCGAAGGAATGTCCTACGGTATGATGATGTGTGTCCAGCTCGACCGCAAGGAAGAGTTCGACCGCATCTGGAAATGGGCAAGGACAAATATGTATCTTACCGAAGGGCGAAACCGAGGATTCTTCTGCTGGTCCAACAGTCTTGACGGCAGCAAAAACGCAGACGGTCCCGCACCCGACGGTGAGGAATATTTTGCTCTTGCGCTTCTCTTCGCATCACACCGCTGGGGCGACGGAGAAGGCATATTCGATTACGGACGCGAGGCCCGAGATCTTCTTCATGACATGATAAGGGAAGGCGACGGTACTATAGGCCGCGGTATGTTCGACCGCGAAAATCACCTGATCCGCTTTATCACGGAAGTCGACTTTACCGACCCTTCATATCACTTACCACATTTTTACGAACTGTTTTCCGAGTGGGCATATCCCGAAGACAGGACATTTTATGCCGAGGCGGCATCGGCGAGTCGAAGGTTTCTTCACGATGCATGCCATAAGGTCAGCGGCCTTTGCGCGGAGTACTCGTATTATGACGGTACGCCATATGAAAAAGGTTCCGAGATATGGGGTAAGCACGACTGGTATTATTCGGATGCGTACAGGACGATAATGAACATAGCGCTGGACCATATCTGGTTTGCGAAGGATCCCTGGCAGGAAGAGGAAGGGGCAAGATTCCTAAACCATATGTTTGACACTGTAGGAACGTCGCGCTGGAGCAAAGTGCTTGATTGTGACGGGACGGTCAGAGAAGAGGATGCCCTTCACCCCGTTGCCGTTATCGCAAGTAATGCGACAGCCGCAATGCTTGTAAACGATACCGACGGGAAGGCATATGAAAATGCTTTGTCGGCGATAAGACTGTTCTGGGATACACCGCTTCGGGAAGGTAACAGAAGATACTATGACAACTGCCTCTATATGTTTGCGTTTATGATGCTTAGCGGCAGATACAGGATCCGGTAATAAGAAAGAGGGATCGAAAAATGAGAAAACGGATGATGACAACGGCAGGCATCGTAACGATGCTTGCTTTGATTTTTTCTTTAAGCGGATGCGTGCGGGTCAGCGTTACGGAGAATGTTCCCGAAAACGTCTCCGCCAGCGTCACTCCGGTCGCTGAGCCGGAAGAAGTGCAGGAACCCCGGAATATAACACCCCTCCGGGATGCCGTAACCTCATCGGAAGGACTTGGAGAAGATGCCATCTTCGGTTGCTGCCTGAACAGCAAGAGTATCAATGACAAAGAACTGTTTGATCTGGCAATGACAAATTTCAATGCGGTAACGCTTGAGAATGAACTGAAACCGGAGTCAATGTTCGGACGTCACAACAACCGGCCCGCAGACGGAAGCATTCACGAAGAAGAACTTAACGGGACTTTGATCAGTGTCCCCAAGATAGATCACTCGGATGCCGATACGATGCTTGATAAGATACTCGAGTGGAACGAAGCTCATCCCGATAAGAGTGTTAAGGTCAGAGGTCATGTTCTCGTATGGCATTCGCAGACACCGGAATGGTTTTTCAGGGTCGGCTACGATCCGGATAAGGACTATGTGTCAAAGGAGGAGATGGACAGGCGTCTGGAGTGGTATATCGGATCGATACTTGAGTATTATACCGGCACGGGAAGCAGATATGCCGATCTCTTCTACGCGTGGGATGTCGTTAACGAAGCCGTGAGCGATCGCACGGGAGGATACAGGACTGAGCAGTCGAGTTGGTGGAATGTTTACGGGAGTGAAGAATACATAATAAACGCATATCGATTTGCGAATAAGTATGCCCCCGCCGGGCTTGATCTGTATTATAATGACTACAATGAGTGCGATCCGAAGAAGCAGAAAGGGATAATCGCGCTCATACAGGATGTTAAGAGCGCCGGAGGAACGAGAATTGACGGATTCGGCATGCAGGGACACTACAGCGTAAACGCTCCGACATCCGAGACGATAGAGAGTGCGGTAAGACAGTACGCCGATGTTGCCGGTAAAGTCATGCTTACAGAGCTTGATGTCAAACACAGCATGTTCTATAACGGAACGGAAGAGGGACTGGAAAAAGAGTATAACCGCCAGGCACAGTATTATCAAAAGATATATGATGTACTTCGAAAACTTCATTCGGAAGGTGTGAATCTTCGGGGAATGTCGTTCTGGGGAGTATCAGACCGCTACACATGGCTCAGCGGACAACACCCGCTGCTTTACGACAAGGACCTTGAGCCGAAGCCGGCATATGAAGTGTTTATGAATGATAAGGAGTGACGATTTGAAAGATTTCTGCGGAAGCGATTTTCTGCTGGATACTCCGGCAGCTCAAAAGCTTTATTCAAAATATGCCGATATCGGGATCATCCCGGTACTGGATTACCACTGCCATATCGACCCGAAAGAGATATTCGAGGACAGAAGGTATGACAATATCGCGCAGATGTGGCTTGAGGGTGATCACTACAAATGGCGACAGATGCGAACGGACGGTATCCCGGAAAAATACATTACCGGCGATGCATCAGACAAAGATAAGTTTATCGCATGGGCGAAGACTCTTCCGAAGCTTATCGGTAATCCGCTCTATCATTGGTCGCATATGGAGCTTAAGTATTACTTCGGTTATGAAGGGTTTCTAAACGAAGATACTGCCGGACGGGTGTGGGACCATTG
>JAEEJD010000020.1 GCA_016281675.1 Lachnospiraceae bacterium | reverse complement strand
TCTGTATTTCTTTTTTCAGACGGTCAATTTCCGCCGAGTAATCTCTTGTAAATTTCATGATCGTCCTCCTTGAACACATTGAAGATCACCTGTATATCGTGGTTCTTGCGAAACTCCCTGACGGTGCGGACAGCAATTTCCGCCGCTTTATCCTGCGGAAATCCGAACACACCCGTTGAGATACAGCAGAAAGCGATACTCCCGATACCGTTTTGTACGGCTATTTCAAGACAGCTTTTGTAGGAGCTTTCAAGCAGACGGCAATGTTCATCTGTAAGAATACTGTCTACGATCGGTCCGACGGTGTGTATCACATAGTCACAGGGCAGGTTATAGGCAGGCGTTATTTTTGCCTTACCCGTGGGTTCTTCATGACCTTGTGCCTGCATTATCTGACCGCACATGTAACGAAGCCGTACCCCCGAAAAGGTGTGGATACTGTTGTCGATACAAGAGTGACACGGCTGCCAGCACCCCGTCATTCCCGAATTGGCAGCGTTGACGATCGCACCGCATCGGAGCGTGGTAATATCACCTTTCCAGAGATAAATGCCGTCCTCTATTGGCGACAGATCTGCAATATCCGTGATACCCTTGCTCTCGGTCAAGGCTGTGAGATATTCGTCCTCGGCTTGCAAATAATCCTCGTCCGCCTTGACAGCTGGGCGGATATTCACAAGGCTTCTGTAAAGGCGGAATTTATCCGCATCATTGTTTGGTATCTTAATTCCGTCAACATCGTTTCTTTCTGACAGCAGATAGTTTATCAGAAAGTCTAATTTCTCCATACGATCATCTCCTTATGACTGCCCCCACAGGACAGACCTCTGCACAGTTTCCGCAGTGCAGACAGTTTTCCTGACGGATCACAGCCTTGCCGTTCAGTTCGATACAACTCTGCGGACAGTCGCTCAGACATGAACCGCACCTGATGCAATCATCGGTCACGAAATATCCGCTTGACCTGATCTCTGCACCGCCGAATGTGAAGCTGTCACGCTCGATAGGCTTCTTTGACAGGTCGAACCACTCTCCGCTGCCCTCATAGATCTGAAACACTGTGAGCGCCTTGCGGCTTTCCTCGGTGGGATAGATCTCAAACATATAGGGATTCTTCTCAAACAGCAGTGGGAGCATAGCAGAACCCAGCTCCCTGACCTTGCCACGGACAGAAACAGCAGTGCAGCTCATGGTATCATCGCCCTTTTTTCCCGAAAGTGCAAGATAGCCCTTGTCCTTTAACCGTTGATAGAAGTTCTTTCCCTTTGCGGTGAGAAAGTACAGTCCATTCTCGTCTGCATACATCATGTCGATCACGCAGGTCACAGGCAGACCGTCACCGTCCACCGTTGCCACAACGGTGGAGTGTATCTCGTCCACGATAAAATTCAGATAATCATTTGCTGTCATATGTCCTCCTATGGAAAGAGTGTGCCGATCATTTCAGCACACTCTTGTTATTATTTCCAATCAGCGTCTGTACACCATTGGCATTCGGTAACGTTCATATCGGTAAAAGTCGCTTTGAATGAGCCTGTCGTGGGGCTTGCCGCATAAATGCCGAACTTGATGCTGCCTGCGCCTGCGAACATATGAAAGATGCGCATTTGCTTGAAAGTCTTGCCGTCCGTGCTGCATTCAATGCAAAAATCGCTTTCACGGCGGCTGAAACGATACCACATTTCCTTAATATCAGCAGGAATATCGGTGGTAGCCCAATCGGAATAGCCGTTATTTGTAACAACACTTCCGAGCCGCTGCATTGTTTCATCCTCAAATTCGATAGATGCTTTGAACCAGTTGTCGCTGTCAAGGTACATCGCTACGCCGCACTGATCAAAACGATCTTTGCTCTCAAACTGCGTTCTTACGATGAACGAGAAATACTTTTCATCGGTCTGAACCTGAAACACAGGGGCATTGTCGTTGGAAAAGCCGTAATATGTCCTTTGCCAGAGATCGGTACCGCTTTCGGTGATGATCTCGATTATATCTTCAGTTACAGTAACATTCTTCGGCTTGCGTACCCATTCAGGCGACATTTCGGTGAACTTCTTATCAGGCATCTGTGTTTTCCTCCTCTATGATTTTTTTGGTATCTGAAACGATCTCGGCAAGCGTAGTCAATTTCAGCTCATTTTCAAGAGCTGCCTGAGCCGCTTCAAGTCTGCTGTCCATGACCTTATGGATATTCCGTCCCACAGGGCATTTCGCATTGGGGTTCTCGTGGAAGTGGAACAGCCCCTCATCATCTACGCAGTCAACAGCCTTGTAAATATCGTACAGCGTTATTTCGTCAAGTGCTTTTGCAAGGTGTGCGCCGCCGCTGCCCTGACGAGTTTCAACTATCCCTGCATTGCGAAGCTGTCCGAGGACATTGCGGACTATCACCGCATTTACACCCGTACTGCCCGACAGGAAGTCGCTGGTCACTCTCATCTGACCGCCAAAAATGTCGATGCAGGTGAGGATATGCACTGCCACTGTGAATTTACTTGTTATCTGCATAGATGCTCATCTCTTTCTTACTCTCTTACCACGCTGATACGCTGCCTGATGTGAGCGCCTTTTTCAATCTCGTCCACCATAGCAATAGCGTAATCTGCATAGCTGATAATGCTCTCGCCCTTAGAGTTGAGCGTCAGCTCCTCGCCTGCGAGAATGTACTTGCC
>JAEEJD010000163.1 GCA_016281675.1 Lachnospiraceae bacterium | reverse complement strand
AGTATCGCCGCAAGATCGAAACGGAACCCGTCTATGTGGTAATCACTTACCCAGTACCTGAGTGCATCGAGGATGCAGTTTCGAACGATCGCATTGTTGCAGTTCATCGTATTGCCGCATCCGCTGAAGTTGTAGTAATAACCGTCCGGTGTGAGCAGATAATATGTCTTGTTATCTATACCCCTGTATGAGATATACGGCCCCTGCTCATTTCCTTCCGCGGTGTGATTGAACACCACGTCGAGCATGACCTCTATGCCGGCCTTATGTAACTGTTTGATAAGGTTCTTGAGTTCGTCCGCCGCAAGTCCCAGCGGTGCCGAAGCGGCATAACCGGCCTTCGGAGCGTAGAAGCATACCGTGGAGTAACCCCAGTAGTTATAGAGTCTTTCTCCGTCGACAACCCTGCTGTTCTCGAACTCATCAAACTCGAAGATCGGTAAAAGCTCGATACAGTTGATGCCAAGTTCCTTCAGGTAAGGTATCTTATCCAGAAGCCCGGCAAAAGTACCTTTGTATCTGACACCGCTTGATTCATCCTTCGTAAAGCTCCTGACATGGGTCTCGTAGATGACCAGATCCTTCATCGGGATCTCAAGCGGCTTATCACCTTCCCAGTCGTAGTCTTCCTGTATGATGCAGCCGCGATGCTGGAAAGGATTGTCCCAATCAGGTTCAACGCCCCAGACATTCCTGCCGCTTACAAGCTTGGCATACGGATCGAGGAGGATCTTGCTGCGGTCAAACCAGTAACCGCTCTTCGGATCGTACGGACCGTCCATACAGTACCCGTACTCGACCTCTTCGATATCAAGCCCGTAGACTATCATCGAGAACACGTTACCGATCCTGAACTCTTCAGGGAATGGGATACGCGCAAAAGGTTTCTTCTCACCGTGATGAAACAGTACGAGTTCGCAATATGTCGCATCCTTCGAAAAGACCGAGAAGTTGATCCCGGTATTTCCCACGATGCTCGCACCGAACGGCTGCACGCGGCCGCAGCGGTACTTTATTCCGTTAAGTTCATGAGTAGGACACTCATCGATTCTGATCATATATTATACCGGCTTTAAAGTTACTTTGATCTTGGGTGCATTGTTTGTTGCGGGGATGGTAACAGTAAGTGCATCAGCATCAAACTTGTCCCAAGGTGTTCCGTTTACTGTAACGGAATCGATCTTGACCGATCCCTTCGGAAGGATATCGGGTGATACATGAAGGATATCATCCCTGAACGCTCCCGGCTCGGGCTTGAAGTACAGGTCGAGAGGCTTCTTTGTAGCCAGCATGTTGATATATACTGCCGACAGATAGCAAAGCTCTACCGAATGGTATGCACTCATCGAGTGTGAACCTTTCATTCTCTCTGTACCGAGCAGATAAGGAAGTCCGTTGTTAAGAACGTTGAAGTAAACAGCTCCGTCATCATGATCGAGGAAGAATGTGTTGTAGAATGCGGCAGACTCTCTCGCATACTTGAGGTATTCATCCTTGCCGAGTATTCCGTAAAGGATCTGGTAAGCAAGTATACCCTGCTCCTGCTGCCACCAAGCTTTTCTGTCATGCCATGCAAAGCGGTGGAAGTTCTCGCCGTCAAACTCCTTACGTTCCATAACGTCGTACCAGCCGAATCTCTGGATATCCATACCTACCTTGGGCATCTTCTCCGCGATCGTCTCTGCGAACTTGACGTATTTATCCTTGTGCTCATAACTGTTGATACGCATAAGGTTCCAGGCGATCTTTAAGTTATGTCCGACAACACCTCTGTTCTGCTGCCAGCCCCAGTTATAATCATGAGACCAGTCTTCATTGAACTTCTCCTGAACGAAAGGACTGTTTTCGTAATCCTGGAAATGATCCGCGATCGTATCAGCCGTTTCAACAAGGAAATCCCAGTACTTCTTCTCATCCGTTGCAAGACAGAGATTGATAAGATATGCGGGAGCATGGTCACCTACCGAGTTCCAGTTCTTCTTACCCTTGTTTCCGCCAAGGCTGTCTGCAAGAGGATCAAGGAATATCGGGTCGATATGTGAATAGTATCCGCCTCTTTCCTTGTCATGGAAATGCTCGAACAGATCGACTGTCATCTTGATATCTCTGTATATGGAAGGATTACCGGTTACACGGTATGTCTGTGTAAGACCTGCAAGAGCATATATCTGCTCGTACATGGGGATGGCATCATAGTCATCACCGAACTCTGAAGCAAATACCTTGTGCTCTCTTCCGTCTTTTACATCTATTCCGTGATACCAGTAAACGATGTTCTCATCGGTATCATAGAACTTGAGATGATCCTGCATGTATTTGCAGCCCTTCTCGGCCGTCTCAAGGAATATCTCCTCACCCGTGAGCATGTATGCCGAAGCCATACCGTAGATCATACGTGAGATCGTATCCGTCTCCTGACGGTATGTGCTGTCGTTTCTCTCACCCGTGAGCATAAGCGATGTTCTGTAATTATCGTAATTTATATCGCCGTCAGGGAACTGTGCGTGAACGAAGAAATCGCATATCTCCTTCGACTGCTTTGCCCACCAGCCTTCTTCCTCAAATCTGAAGTCATCCTTATCCTT
>JAEEJD010000162.1 GCA_016281675.1 Lachnospiraceae bacterium | reverse complement strand
TACCGAGTGACTCACCATCGATAGAAGCGATAACGAGTACGTTGCATCCGCCGTTGATCATGTTCTCGATCTGAGAAACCTGAGTCTGAACGTCGTTTGAAGCGAACTGAAGGTCAACTTCGTAACCGGCTGCCTTAAGCTGCTCTTCCATGTTAGCACCATCCTGGTTCCATCTCTGAAGATCCTTTGTAGGCATTGCTACACCAACCTTCATGCCTGCGCCGGCGTCTGATGCGGGAGCTTCCTCAGCTGCGTCAGCTGCGGGTGCTGCATCTTCTGCGGGTGCTGCTTCCTCTGTAGCTGCGGGTGCTGCTGCGTCTGCTGCAGGAGCTGCTGCTCCACCACAACCAACAAGAAGAGAAGCTGTCATTGCTGTTGCAAGTAATACTGATAATACTTTTCTAGACATTTTTCGTCCTCCCTAGTTTATTCCCGGGTAACACCATGTCACCCGACAGTTAACACATTATCACTTCATAATCTAGAAAGACTTGTTTATTTCTTCAAAATTTTACGATGTCCCATCCGGGCACAAAAAAACTAGCACAATATTGTTACAGGTAGGACAATTTTGTGCTAGTTTCTTTTTCAAACCCCTGTTTTTTTCTATGGGACATTAAGGTATATCTCGTTCTTCTGGTGGTATTTCCCGGTTATTATCTCATCCATATTGGCCTTCGTCACGGCTATCGGCTCGAGCTTCTCGTAAGGTACGTCGTATGTTCCGTCGTTAAATGTATCTTTGAGTCCGAGCGGTATTCCGTTCGCCATGTCCACCGATCGCTCCGCCGCCCTGATAGCAAGCTTTTCCACCGGCTTGTAAACCGTCATGTACTGTGTTCCCTCGACTATCCTCTGACAAGCCTCAAGATCCGCATCCTGGCCGACCACACACACTTTTCCGCCGAGTCGGTGCTCGATCAGTGCTCTTATCGCATGTGCCGCCAGGTTGTCGTTACCGCACATTATCGCATCGGGCCTCTTGCCCTGATTCAGGTACTCGTCCGTTATCGTAAATCCGTTCTCCGCAACCCACCCGTCCGAGAACTTGGCATAATCGACTTTAATATTCGTTGTGGACAGTATCCTCTCAAAACCTTCCTGAACCATCTGCACGTTATAATCGGTCGGTGATCCCTTTACCTGAATGATCGTCCCTTCATTGCCTATATACTTCTTGATATATTCGGCCATGAGCTCCCCGACTTTTTCATTATCGACCGACAGATACAGATCCGCATTGACATTTCTTATCGGTCTGTCATACGCAATGACCTTGATGCCTTCTTTCTTTGCATCGGTTATCGTATCTCTGAGAGCAATATCGTCTATCGCGATCACGACTATGACATCGACCTTCTTATCTATGAAGTATCTGATCTGCTTGATCTGCTCTTCGATCACACCGTTCGCATTCTGAACATTTACCTCGGCTCCGAGCTCCTGCGCTTTCGATACGAACAGATCTCTTTCTCTCGACCATCTTTCTATAAGAAGAGAATCTATCGACAGACCTATCTGTATTCTGTCGCTCTCCTCTGCCGGTTTCTCGACGGTCCCGGACGTCGTATTTCCGCATCCTGCGAAAATCACAAGCACCGCTGTTGCGGTTACCGCTGCAATAATTCTCTTAAAGACCACTTCCTGCTCTCTCCTTATATTCTGTAGGTGTCATTCCTGTTGATTTCTTGAATATCCTTGAGAAATAGTTCGGATCTGAATATCCGCAATCACTTCCGACTTCCTTTATACTCTTCTTCGGATCTTTCAGCATTTCCTTCGCACGCTCAACCCTTCTCTTCGTCAGGTATTCAATAAATCCTTCGTTCGTCTCTTCCTTGAACAGTTTGGAGAAATAATACGAACTGATGTTGAGCTTTTCGGATATCTCATTAAGCGAGATGTCCTTTGCAACATTGTTTTCAATATATTCAAGCGCCTGCTTAACAAGGTGATGCGTATGATCCGAACTTCCGGTAGTCATGTTTGCCGCGGCATTTCTCATCTTGTCGATGAACCACGCCCTGCATTCGTCCGGAGAATCCATTCCTATAATATCCGACAGATAATCCTTACGGCTCTCGAACTCATATAAATGTCCGCCGCTTCTGTACATGTCGCTTTCGGCCCGCAGAACGAACTCAAGTGATTTTAGCTTTATGCTCATAAAATCATCCGAGTACTTCCCGTTCATCCAGTCGAAAAACTTTCCGCTCTTAAGAAGACATCCGTCAACATCTCCTTCCGAGAGCTTTTCGAAAATCTCTTTTTCGAGATCGGCCGGATAGCTTTCCTCATATGATACGGCGATCGGAAGGTCATCGACATGTGCCACGCTTCCCTTTGTGGAATAAAGTGCCTTTATCGCTTCTTCATAGGATTCATGACAGCTTTTCAGTTTCTTGATCCCGCCTATTCCGATCCTGTACCTGATATCGGTGGCATTTCTCATTTCTCTGACGGCCACCCTCGACCTTTCAATAAGATCGATCCTCTCGGAATACTCCATGGAAAGATCCGCGCGGGGCACGAATATCGGTATCTTGTTGGAACTGATGGATCCGACGACCGCATCGGGGAACGCGTCCTTTAGAATATCCCTTACTTTTGCATAGTAAACGGTCTGAGCTCTTACCGCGGACCCTACCGCATTTGTCAGGTAATTTCCTTTCTGCATCTCACCGAACATGACAGCGACCATGTACCCGTAGTTAACGTCAAGTCCGAGTAGATTTCTGTAATTCTCGATATCCTCCTCGAACGAATCCTGGAATATGATGCTTGATATGAATCCGTTCTCGATTATCGGAACTACCGTCTCAAGTCTTTCCTTCGTCTGAAGATCCTGTCTTCTCTTCTCCCTTCGAAGATCGAGCTCATCTATAACACGGTTAACCGCACCGACTATCGACTTTTGGTTATACGGTTTGTTCAGGTAATCAATGACTCCGAGTCCTATCGCTTCCTTTGCATAATCAAACTTGTCATATGCGGTAAGGACAATGAAGATCACGGACGGAAGTATCGCCCTTATCTCCTTCATGGCTTCGATCCCGTTTATACCCGGCATCTGGATATCCATGAATATGACATCGGGCCTGAACCTTTCCGCAACCTCGATCGCCATCCTTCCGGACTTGGCGCTTTCGATCTCGAACTGTCCTTCGAAGTTCTTCTCTATTATCATTGACAGCGAATTGATGACTATACCTTCGTCATCTGCAAGCATTATTCTGTACATTTAAACATGAAGCGGAACCTTTATGACAAACTCGGTCCCTTTCCCCTTTCCTTCACTGTATATCTCCATCACGTCTCTCTGTCCCGTGAATATCTGCAATCTCTCTATAACGTTTCCGAGTCCTATTCCGTTTGAAGCCGCATGATCCGCGGAAACCTCACCGACGGCTTCTCCCGAAAGGATCCTGTTGATCTGTTCTTTCTCCATGCCGGCTCCGTTGTCTTTGATCGACAAGAACACATATCCTCCGTCTTTATATACCTTCAGATCTATGTGACCTTCCCAGTCGATGTCTCTGATACCGTAATTGACGGCGTTCTCGACTATGGGCTGCAATATCATGCTGGGAACCCTGACTTCGGTAACCTCGGTGTCTATTTCTTTGCTGTAATGGATCTCTCCCGTAAATCTGACATTCAGAATATATATATATTTATCAACAAGTGTGATCTCCTCGGCGATCGATGCATCATTATCTATCTTCTTAATATTATACCTGAAGAAATCCGCCATGTTCTCGATGAATTCCGTCGTCTTGTCGGCACCTTCCATCATGGCAAGCTGCTCTCCCGCATTTAGCGTGTTAAACAGAAAATGCGGATTGATCTGTGCCTGAAGGGAACGAAGCTGTACTTCCTTCATCCTGTTCTCCATGACGAGCTCGTGTTCTTTGAGCTGACTCTCACGAAGCACACTGTCCTTGATCTCTCCTATGTATCTCTGGATGCTCTCGAGCATTTGCTTGAACGCTTTTGAAACGACGCTTATCTCATCTTCGCCGTCAGTTGTTTCAACATCAACGTCAAAGTTTCCCGCCGCAACCTCATTAGCCGCACGGGACAGATCAACAAGAGGAAGCGTCATGCTCTTCGTGATAAGGAACACAACAACCATGTTCACGATACCTATGAAGAAGAGAATCAGTATAGTGATTATTTCCATGTAGCGAAGCGATGACAGCAGGATGCTGTAATCGCCTGTGTTCTTTTTAAACTGCTTGTTGTTAAGAGCATATATACAGTTCTGAAGATCGGAATATAGTTCGACCGTCTCTTCATATGATGCTTTGTATTTCTCAACGTTACGTCCGCGCTTTGCGGTTATAGTATCACCGGCAATACGGAGATAGTTTTCCGACTGATTGATTATGTTTTCCTGCATCGCGTATACCGCAGTTCCCGAATTCTTAAGATCCAGGCTCGACAGACCGTTCCTGTAATTCTGATCCGCGGTATAGTAATCGTTAAGAGCGGCCGTACCTTTACTCTCCAGATACTCTCTCATCGAGTTCTGAAGAAACGTCAGATCTTCCGACAGATTGTTAAGACTTACGTTCGCGATGTATATCTCATCAACTCTTTCGATCATTGTATTGATGCTGATATACATGTAGATATTCACAACAAGTATCAGGATGATCGGGACGATGAAAGCCAGAAGCATCTTCGACCTGACCGAAGCGTTATTCCATTTTCTCTTAATGGCTTCGGTCATTGTTCTTCCCTCTTATCCGCTTTTTCCTCGATCATCGAGTGTGCTTTTGCCTGATCAACGACCTCTATTCCGACCGGAAGATACGAGTTGGTGTATCCCATGTTGTTATATTCGTACAACGCCTGAATACATGATTTTCCCATCTCGTTCGTATCGACCGATATCGTTGAGAATATAACCTGTTTGTCGACCGCATCAAGTATCGTATCGTTTGCGAAATATCCGACTATCTGGATCTGTCCGACAAGGTTGTAATCAACTACAGCCTGATAAGCACATCTCGTATATACGCTGTTTGCACACAGCATGATGTTCGGAAGGTTTTCTTTTTCAAGGAAGATATTTCTGATCTTCTCTTCCGCACTGAATATATCCTCGGCATCGATCCTTGTCACGACTATCTCCGGTATGTTCTCTTCTCCCGATGTTTCGCGAAGGTGATCTTCCATGGCCATTACGATAAGATTTGACGCACCTTCCGACATATCTCCGTCCACGAGAATATCGACTTTCGTATCGGACATCTTCTCCTTTGCGACAAGTTTTTCAACCTGAAGAGCATACATCTGTCCGAGTTCATAATAGTTAAGACCGACGTAACATTGTCTGCGGGATGTCTCAACATCATTTTGCAGAACAACAACTCCAATCCCCGAATCAGCCGCCCTGTCGATGAGCTTTCTTACCCTGTCATTCGATCCGCCCGAGTATACTATTCCGTCCATCTTGGAATTGACCGCGATCCTCAGAAGTTCCTCTGCCGAATTATCCGTCCCGAGTTCCGTTTTGATATCCTCAAGATAAACATTGTATTCTTTCGACTGTTCGTTTGCGGCGGCAAACACTTCCTGCCAGAAGTCACTCTCTGAATCTTCGGCTATGAAAGCATAATGCTTATCGTAATCCATCGTGAGTTCCTGCTCGACACTCTGCATCGTCCTCGTGATGGAACTGAAGATGATACCCGTGATGACAGCAGCGACTATCATGATCACCGTTCCGATGATCATGAATGCATATGACCTGTTTGAATATTTGTTTTCAGACGTTAAGAGCCTGTTTCCGAACGGAAATAGGCTCCCTTTTTTGTTTTTTTTCATACGGTTTCGTCAAACACAAGACCTTTTGTTAAATCATCTTCATCCGATACGGATTCCGATGATTCTTTCCCATCGGTATCAATATCATCTTCTTCCTCGTCAGGATCCTTCTCTTCTTCCGGATACTTCTCGCGGAATATCTCCATGAACTGTTTACCGGTTATGCTCTCTTCATGCAGCAGATAATCCGCCAGCTTATGAAGAAGGTCAAGGTTCTCGTTAAGGAGTCTTTTGGCCTCTTCGTAAGCATCGGACAGTATCCGCATAACTTCTTCGTCAACGGCGGCCGCAGTCTCATCGGCACACTCCATTACCATCCTGCCGCTTAAGTATCTGTCTTCCATGCTCTCAAGCTTGATCAGACCAAACTTCTCCGACATACCGAATCTTGTTACCATCGCTCTTGCAAGTGATGTCGCTTTTTCTATATCATTGCTCGCACCGTTTGTCACGGACTCGAATATGATCTCCTCCGATGCGCGTCCGGCAAGTGCAGTTACTATCTGTTCATACAGTTCGTCTTTTGACTCCAGATGTTTTTCTTCCTCGGGCACATACCATGCATATCCGAGCGCACCCATTGTTCTCGGAACGATCGTGATCTTCTGAATGGGATCCGTATTCTTCTGAAGTGCCGAAGCAAGCGCATGTCCGATCTCGTGATATGCAACGATCTTGCGCTCCTTCTTCGTCATGATCCGGTCTTTCTTTTCCTTACCCATCATAACGACTTCGATAGCCTCAAGAAGATCCTTCTGATTAACAGTCTCTCTCTTACTCTTGACTGCATTGATCGCAGCCTCGTTTACCATGTTTGCAAGATCGGATCCGACGGCTCCTGCTGTTGCAAGCGCGATCTCATCAAAGTCGACCGAATCGTCAAGAAGCACGTCTTTGGAATGAACCTTGAGAGTCTCTTTTCTTCCTTTAAGATCAGGCTTATCAACAATTATACGTCTGTCGAAACGTCCGGGACGAAGAAGCGCCTTGTCGAGTATTTCCGGTCTGTTTGTTGCGGCAAGTATCATGATACCCTTTGCGCTGTCAAATCCGTCCATCTCCGAAAGCAGCTGATTGAGCGTCTGCTCACGTTCATCGTTTCCTCCGCCGTAACGGCTGTCACGTGATTTTCCGATAGCATCGATCTCATCTATGAATATGATACAAGGAGCATTCTTCTGTGCGTCCTTGAAAAGATCCCTTACTCTTGAAGCACCGACACCGACATACATCTCAACAAAATCGGATCCCGCAAGCGAGAAGAAAGGAACGTGTGCCTCACCCGCAACGGCCCTTGCAAGAAGGGTCTTACCTGTTCCGGGAGGTCCGACGAGAAGAGCACCCTTCGGAAGCTTGGCACCGATCTTAACATACTTGCCGGGATTGTGGAGGAAATCAACAACCTCCTGCAACGATTCTTTTGCCTCATCCTGGCCGGCTACATCCTTGAACGTGACACCGGTCTCTTTCTGGACATACATCTTGGCATTGCTCCTGCCGACGCCCATTATTCCGCCGCCGCCCATACGTCTCATAAAGAAACTGATTATGAGCCAGAAAATAAGTATGGGAAGAATATACGACAGAACGAACGACAGGATCATCGAAGACGAGTCCGATTCCTTCTGTTCAAATTTCACGCCCGCTGCAAGAAGCCTGTCGGGAAGCGAATCGTCATACACCGGGATCGTATAATACTTGATCGGAACATATGCGTTCTCCTGTCCCTTCGGGATAATCGTGATCTCATCCGTTCCGATGACTACACTCTCGATCTCGCCGTTTTTGACCTTGTCGATAAATGCGTCATACGTGATCTTCTGATTGGTCGCACTTGAGAAGAAAGATCTCATGTACGAAAGCATCACGAACAGCACCACCGATACGACAAGAATGATCAAAAGCGTCTGCTGATTATGTTTTTTATTCTTATTATTGTTGTTATTTCCCTGGTTGTTTTCCTGATTTTCCATAAATACTCCGTGTAACGTGTTGTTTTTCTGTTAAATACGCTCGGTTTATTATATTTGCAAACACGCACAAAATCAACATTTAGGTGTGAATTTTCTGTGTTCTTCCGCTAATTATGGTATAATAACCGAAATATTGTTTTCGGAGACATTTTATGGTTCTTCCATCGTATTCGTTTATCTTCATATTTCTGCCGATAGTGATGATCCTGTATTGGATCGCGAACAGCCGCGGTCTGTATACACCCGGCAAGATCATACTTCTTGCCTCTTCACTCTTTTTTTATGCCCTTCTTACCCCCGGTATCAAAGGGCTTGTTGCGCTTCTTATATCGGTAGTCATATCATATGCGATCGCAACGTTTTGCCTTTCAAAAGATTTCTCCGAACCCGTGCGAAAGCTTTTCCTCGCATTCGGTGTGATACTTAATATCGCGTTTCTCATTTACTGCAAATATCTGTCATACATAGACGAACTTCTCGGGCAGGCGGGTGCCGGAAACTTCTCGTTCCGCGCGATAGTCGTTCCCGTCGGCATCAGCTATTTCACGTTCTCTCAGATAGCATACCTTGTCGACACATACAGGGACCGAACCATCAGATATTCCCTTCTTGATTATTCACTGTTCGTAAGCTTCTTCCCGAAGATCTCTGTCGGACCGATAGCACTTACGACCGAAATGATCCCCCAGTTTAACGAAGAACTTCGCAAGAAGATCGACTGGGATAACATGGCAAAAGGTCTGTATCGCTTCACGCTCGGTCTTTCCAAGAAGCTTCTTCTTGCCGACAATCTCGGAAAGTTCGTCGATATCGGATACGCCAATATTCCCAATCTCGGATCGGGAAATGCGATACTTGTTATCTTATCGTATACGCTTCAGATATACTTTGATTTTTCCGGATACTGCGATATCGCATCGGGTATGTGTCTGATGCTCGGCCTCGATCTGTGTGAGAACTTCGACGGTCCGTATCACAGTCTTTC
>JAEEJD010000161.1 GCA_016281675.1 Lachnospiraceae bacterium | reverse complement strand
GCCCGAGCTTTATATAATCATCCGGATCGGGCATGGAATTGTTCGAACATCCTGCAAGCGCAATTGCCGTAATAAGAATCGCCGCCGGTATGATCTTTCCCCGTCTTCGCATATTACTTAACAGGTTTTGCCCCCGCTTTCTCCTGCATCTTCTCAACAAACTGCTTGAATTTACTTTTTTTCTTAACGTTTCTGTTCTGATCGGAAGGTCCGTGAAGACCCTTAACGCTTGTAATATATATTCCGCTGACCGTAGCTTTCACTTCTTTCTTGACCGGAACATTGTCAAATATCTTGTCGTCACAAACAAGTGACATCACCTGAGGTCCGACTTTGGCTTTGACGATCGGAAGCTTCGTCCATCTCATCATCTTTGGAGTCTGATCGATGACTGCCTGAGGCAGACCCGATTCTTTTATCTTCATTCGTTTCTTGTCGATGATCAGCATCGAGACCGTCTGCTTCATCGCATCGATCGCTTCCTTCTGCTCGGCCTCCCTTGCCTGGGCCTTCTTGCCGAGGAAATACAGTGCGACCGCGATACCGGCTACAACCACGAGAACGATCAGCAACACAATGGTCAGTGTTGAGATTAATAATACTCCGGACATAAAATCATTTCTCCTTATCTTGATCCTAAGATCTTTATTCGTATTCTATCATCGCATCCATGTCGGCCGAGAGCCTTCCGAGATACTTTCTCATCTCATCGGCAACCTCGGGATTGCGAAGGGCAAATTCTATGTTTGCCTGAAGGAAACCGATCTTGGTTCCCACATCATATCTGTGGCCCTTGAAGGCATAGCAGTACATCGCCTGATCCTGGGACAGTCTCCTGAGCGAATCGGTCAGCTGTATCTCTCCGCCCGTACCGGCATCCTGTGTCTCAAGATATCCGAATATTTCCGGAGTGATTATATACCGGCCGAGGATAGCTATATCGGACGGTGCATCATCGATCGCGGGTTTTTCCACCAGGTCATGAACCTTATATACCCTTTCGTCAACAGCTTTACAGTCAACTATACCGTATTTGTTTACAACCTCATGTGCGACTTGCTGAACACCGAGGACCGACGTCTGATATTCGTTATACACGTCAAGCATCTGTGCAAGACAAGGCTTTTTCGCAACGACCACATCATCTCCGAGAAGTACCGCAAAAGGTTCGTTTCCTATGAAGTGTCTTGCGGTGTATATCGCATGTCCGAGTCCTCTCGGCTCCTTCTGCCTTATGGTATGGATGTTCGCCATCTCCGAAATGTCACGGACCATCTTGAGCATCTCATCTTTGCCGTGCTTTTCAAGTTCAAGCTCGAGCTCCACGGATTTGTCAAAGTGATCTTCTATCGATCGTTTACTTCGTCCGGTCACGATGATGATATCCTCGATACCGCTTGCGACCGCTTCTTCTATTATGTATTGGATCGTCGGTTTATCGACGATAGGAAGCATTTCCTTTGCCTGTGCTTTTGTTGCCGGAAGGAATCTTGTTCCGAGTCCCGCCGCGGGGATGATCGCTTTTCTAACCCTCACTGTCTATAGTTCTCCTTCCTGTAAACCCTTCATTGATACCGAATTCTTGATCTCCATTTTTATCCTGCAGTCCGCAAGATGTTCGTAATTGATATCAAGGGCATAGTCTATGTCTATATTTATAACGTCATCGCTTTCCTTAATATCGATCCTGTCGGTATCTATGCCGACAAGAAGCGATCCGTAAGGAGTTACGTAATTGGTCATGTTACGTTTGTTCTTCTCGAACACCATCTCAACATTCGTAAAACCCCGCTTGCTGATGGTGAGCATGTCTCCGTCGAACCTTACGATGTTCTTTGTGATCTCGTCGGATCCTTCCGTTATCTCATCATACGTAACGTAATGATGGTTCTTTTTTCTGTAATAATTTCCGGGTGTCAGGATCTCTATCCTGTCTCCTTCCGGATTGCTTCCGAACTGCAATCCCGCAACGGACACCCATACATCCTTATCCATGATTATTCATCTACCTGACTTAGCATATTGTTTTCCTGATTGACTATGTGGATCTCAGCGGCAATGCATGCACTTCCTTCGTCACCTTTGATCACACAATCCATTATCTTGGCATGTTCTTCTATGAGTCTTGCATGATTGGCCGCATCTTTGATGTATTCCAGTCTGTATCTGTATATCCTTTCCGCAAGATTGTTGACCATCTGTATCAGCCTCTTGTTGTGTGAAGCCGCCAGTATCACGTCATGAAATCTTACGTCCGCCTTTGCGATCTCGGTTACATCTCCGGATTCCGTGGCACGTGCGAATTCTTCAGCCGCACTTCTGAGTTCTTCCTTCTGATCCTCGGTGATCCTCTTGCAGGCAAGTTTCGTAGCCAATGAATCAAGCACAAGACGAACTTCCAGAACATCGCTTATATCCTGTCTGCTTATCCTTGATACTTCCGCGCCGCGTCTCGGGATCATTGTAACGAGTCCCTCAAGTTCAAGCATACGTATCGCTTCCCTTATCGGGGTCCTCGATACTCCAAGCTTATCGGCCAGATGGATCTCCATCAGTCTCTCTCCCGGTTTGAGGATTCCGGTAAGAATTCCCTGGCGCAATGTGTTGAACACCACATCACGCAGCGGAAGATATTCATCCATGTTCATTTGAAGTTTGAGTTCGTCCATCAAATATCCTCGTGATAAACAGATCTGAGATGTTATCCGTCTGTTTCAGCCTGTCATAAGCGCTGTTTATCTTATCTTCCGATTCGAACAGTCCGAACACGGTCGGTCCGCTTCCGCTCATAAGAGGATATCCTCCGCATTCGGCGATGATGTCTTTGATCTGTCCGACATAGGGAACTTCCGAAGCCGTAACGCTCTCCAACACATTCCCCATGTAACGGGTAACCGTATCAAAGTCACCTTTTTCGATTCCCCCGGCTATACTGTCGATGTCGGGGTGTTCTACCGAATCAGAACGATACGATTTGTAAACATGCGCAGTTGATACACTCACATCCGGCTTGGCGATAAGCGTTCTCCATCCCGGACACGGAGGCAGGGGAGTCAGTATCTCTCCTATCCCTTCCGCCAGAACCGTACCGCCCATAATGCAATACGGAACGTCGGCCCCGATGCGAACACCGATCTTCATCAGTTCGGTCTGTGACAATCCGAGTCCGAACAGCTCGTTGACCGCTATGAGTGTTGCGGCGGCATCCGTACTTCCGCCGGCAAGTCCTGCAGCAACAGGTATGTTCTTTGTAAGATGAACCTTTATCCCGCCGGAAAGACCGTATTCATCCATCATAAGCTTTGCGGCTTTGTGGATCAGATTGTCCTCTCCCGTGGAAAGATCATCTCTGTCTGTCGTGATAGTTATCCCCGCCTCTTCGGTTCTGTCGATGACAAGTTCATCATGAAGATCTATGTTCTGCATGATCATCCTGACTTCATGATATCCGTCATCTCTTTTCCCCGTAACATCGAGGCCGAGGTTTATCTTGGCATATGCGTTGATCTTCATGCAGAACTTACTTGATTATGACTTTAAGGTTACCGTCTTCGGGATTGAGTATCTGATCGATGACATCGCTCCTGCCGTTTTCGGCTGCCTGTTCAACCATATCTTCCTCAATGAGAAGTCCCTTTTCCGCGCCTGAGAGCATATTCATACCGTTCTCAAGTCTTGCGGTGTTCTCCTCGGATTCCTGTCCTTTACCCTGGATCTCGTCAAGTCTTTCTTTTGCTTTCTCTCTTGCCTTCTCCTGGGCATCTTCCTTCTGCTTCTCGATCATCTCCGCATTTGTTTTTGCAAAAGCGGACTTCTCGTCTTTTTCCATTATCTCGTCACGACGGGTTATCTCATGATTGTACTGATTCTTCGTGATGTCACCCTTATCGCGCATGACGGTCAGCTGATCTCTGTTGTATTCCATGAGATCGTTTTCCTTATCTTCTCTCTTGATCACCATTCCCGTCTCAAGAGCTTCCATCGCATCCTTCTTCACGCGCGTCGTATCACCGTCGGAAGATTTACCTACGACATCACCATAAACACTTTTGGCGGTCTCTTCCGCCTTCTGCGCCTCTTCACGGTCCCTGGCGGCAGCTGCTTCATCTTTTTCTTTTGCCTTTTCCTCGGTTTCCCGGATCACGGTCTTCTTTTCGTCGTTTTCAATATCCGACGGTAATGTCACCTGCTTTAATACCAGGTTGTCAACTCCACCTATTTGCATCATAGCCATTCCTCCTTCCGTTGTCCCTCCGTCTCCCGGCTATCGGGACTCTACACATCCGATCAGTTCTTTAATGTCGTTTATTTTGTTGCTTCTCATATACTCTTCGATCCCTTCGATGACCTTTACGGTCGCAAGCGGATCCGTAAAGTTCGCTGCTCCAACGGCAACCGCCGAGGCTCCTGCCATAATGAACTCAAGTGCATCTTCATAAGTCGATATTCCGCCCATTCCTATGATCGGAATATTTACCGCCCGTGATGCCTGAAATACCATCCTGACAGCCACCGGCCTGATCGCGGGTCCGGATAGTCCGCCTGTCTTGTTTGCAAGAACAAACTGTCTCCTGTTTATATCTATCTTCATCCCGGTGATCGTATTGATCATCGATACGGCATCCGCGCCCGCATCCTCACATACCTTTGCCATCAGTG
>JAEEJD010000160.1 GCA_016281675.1 Lachnospiraceae bacterium | reverse complement strand
TCAAGAGCTCCTATATAAACATCAACATCGGGATGTGCTTCATGCATTTCCTTGACTCCCTCGGGAGCTCCTATTATGCACATGAAGTGTATGTTCTTGCATCCTTTCTCCTTGAGCATCGGGATAGCGGCGCATGATGAGCCGCCCGTTGCAAGCATCGGATCCACAACGAAAACTTCCCTGTTCGCACAGTCTTCGGGAAGCTTGCAGTAATATTCAACCGGCTTGAGCGTTTCCGGATCACGGTACAGTCCGATATGTCCTACCTTTGCTACCGGAATGAGTGAAAGCATTCCGTCGACCATCCCCAATCCCGCACGAAGGATCGGAACGATCGCCATCTTCTTACCCTTCAGTTCCTTTGCGACCGTCGGGCAGATCGGCGTCTCTATGTTCACATCGGCCAGCTCAAGGTTTCTCGTTGCCTCATAACATATGAGCATTGCGATCTCTCCGATCGTCTGGCGAAAATCCTTTGTTCCTGTTTCTTTTCTGCGGATATACCCGATCTTATGCTGAATGAGCGGATGATCCATCACGTAAATGTTGTCGATTCCCGGATACTGTTTCATTGTAAGCCCTCCAAATTGATTATTCTTCTATCTGTGATATCCTTCTGACATGTTTCTCTTCGTTTGAGAATTCCGTTTCCATGAACATGTCCACTATATCCATTGTAAGGTTGGGACCTATGATCCCTGCTCCCATCGAGAGCATATTTGCATCGTTATGCATCCTCGTGAGCTTTGCGCTCGTAACATCGGAACAGAGCGCACATCTGATGCCTTTTACTTTATTTGCCACGATGGATATACCGATACCCGTCGTACACATCACTATTCCTCTGTCGAATTCTTTGGAAACGACAGCCTCTGCAACGCTTCTTCCTATTGCCGGATAATCACAACTGTCCGGGGTGAATGTTCCGAAATCCTTTACCTCATGTCCTTTGGATCTTAAGTGTTCGATCACTTCCGCTTTCCTTTCAAATGCTCCGTGATCGGCGCCGATGGCTACTTTCATTTTGCTGTTCTCCTGTTTACACCTTTATTATGCTGTGACCGGCAGCTTTTATAAGTCTGTTCATTATCGCAAGACCAAGTTGCGGCGTATTGAATTCCTCCGAGTATATCTCGTCGATTCTTTCCTCGTCGCATCGCCTGAGTATGTCAAACAGTCTTGCCGCGATCTCCGTTTCGTTCGTTCTGCTTCCCGCATCCGCCACAAGATCGGCCGAACCGTAATATGATACGTCGGATGAAGATGCGATCACCCCGATTCGTACCCCTTCTTTTCTGGACGCTATCCTGGCCCTGATATATTCCGTGACTTTATCGCTCTCTCCGGAAACTATTGAAAGCCTGCCTTTCGGCGCATAATGGCGGTACTTCATTCCCGGGGCCTTCGGCAGAATGTTCTCATCCGTATTTCCGAATACGGCCGGATCTTTTTCTATATCTCCGAGGACATCTCGAAGCATCTCTTCGTTCACGTATCCGGGTCGAAGCATCATCGGAACATCGGATGTCATATCAATGATCGTTGATTCCAAACCGATATCGCACGGTCCGGAATCTATGATCATATCTATCCTGCCCTCCATGTCTTCTGCGACATGCTTTCCCGTTGTCGGTGATGGTCTTCCCGAAAGATTCGCGGACGGTGCCGCGACAAATCCTCCCGCAGCTTTGATAAATGCTTTCGCGACCGGATGAGACGGAAACCTGACAGCAACCGTATCAAGCCCTCCTGTCGTCTCCTTGGGAACAATAGATGCTTTATCGAATATCATCGTAAGCGGGCCCGGCCAGTATCTTTTTGCAAGAGCCAGTGCTTCGGGCGGTACGATTTTAACTATCCTGTAAATATCTTCGAGTTCGGCTATATGGATGATGAGAGGGTTATCAGAAGGTCTTCCCTTTGCCTCGTATATCTTTTTCGATGAAGCTCCGCAGAGTGCGTCCGCTCCGAGTCCGTATACCGTTTCTGTGGGAAACGCCACAAGGCCTCCCTGCTTTACAATACTTCCGGCCTTTTCTATGACCGACATATCGATATCGTCGGGATCTGTTTTTGCATATATGGTATTCATCAGGAAAGGCCGCCGCCTTCCTCGATCCTGTTTATCATTTCCTGAATACCGGAAAACTTTCCGGAATTGATGATCGTCAGGAGAGCGTCAAGAGATCTCAGCGCCGGTATCATTTCCTCGATCGTAAGAGTTCCTTCCGTAAGAGCGTCCGCTATCTCTCCCACATCCACAACCTCGACTTTGCCGTCGGGATAAACGAGCACATCGGCAAGAAGATCCGTAAACACGTACGAATTCTCTTTACCGTCGTATTTATAATTGATAATGTCGCAATACCAATAGAGGAGTGTTCCGTCCTCCCGATAGAACTTGCTGACCTTATATCCCTCTTTCAGGAAATAACATGAACATCCGTGATGGAGTATCTTCTTGGGCTTTATCGTGTTCCATTTGGTCACGATATGTCCTTCGTCCTGATACAGTATCTCATCCTTGTCGAGCAGTA
The DNA here is from genome assembly GCA_016281675.1 of Lachnospiraceae bacterium. Next base: position 6,843 of record JAEEJD010000160.1, on the reverse strand, counting down.
TGATCTCTTCGGGAATGATACGTTTGCGATACAAAATCGGCTTGTCCATGCAAATCTCCTTAAATCAGCTTTTTGCCATATTGGCAAACTTTGTCAGATCAGACAACCAGACGAGTTCGGTTGTACCGATGGGGCCGTTTCTCTGCTTGGCTATGATGACTTCCGCTATTCCTTTTTTCTCGGTATCGGGATTGTAATAATCGTCTCTGTACAGGAACATTACGACATCCGCATCCTGCTCTATCGCACCGGATTCACGAAGGTCCGAGAGCATCGGCCTGTGGTCGTCTCTCTTCTCCACGGCACGCGATAACTGTGATAGTGCAATGACGGGAATGCTCAGTTCCCTCGCAAGCGATTTGAGTGATCTTGAAATATCCGAAATCTCCTGTTGTCTCGAGTCGGCCCTCTTGGATCCCGACATGAGCTGGAGGTAATCGATTATTATCACTGACAGATCTTTGTTCTCCGCTTTGTATTTCCGGCATTTGGATCTGAGTTCGCCGATACTGATACCGGGTGTATCATCTATTATCAGTTTGGATTCGCCGATGACGCTCGCGCCCTCGATGATACCTTCCCAGTCCTTTGCCGTAACGTTTCCGTTTCTGATCGATTTGGAATCGACATGGGACTCAAGTGAGAGCAGACGGTTAACAAGCTGTTCCTTGGACATCTCGAGAGAGAATATCGCGACTCCCTTTTTATCCTTAAAGCAAATATGCTGCGCAATGTTAAGTGCAAACGCCGTCTTACCCATTGAAGGCCTTGCTGCTATCAGTATCAGATCGGAAGGCTGCAATCCTGCTGTCTTGTAATCAAGATCGGTAAAGCCGGTTGCCACACCGGTAACAACTCCGTCGGTCTTGGCTGCAATTCCTATCTTTTCTATCGCGGACTTGACAACCTGCCTTATCGGGACATAATCCGACGTTGATTTGCTGTTCGTGATCTCAAACACTCTTCTCTCGGCTTCTTCGAGAATATCATCGGCATCTCCCGAATCGGAATAGCATTTATTCTCGATATCCTGGCTGAGCTTTATCATGCTGCGCAGAAGTGATTTTTTCTTAACGATATCTATGTGCTGCTCGATCACAGCCGACGTGGATGCCCACATGCACAGATTTCTCAGGAACTCTCCGGATGCGATCTCCGCCGGGGCATTCATCTCCATGAGTCTGTTCGATACCGTAGTGGGATCTACCGTTGCGCCTTCGTCAACAACAGACTTTACGGCATCAAAAACGTATGCGCACTCCTTGAGATAAAAATCTTCCGAAGATAGCGCGCCTATCGCTATTATTGCCGCATCCCTGTCGAGCATCATGGCTCCGACAACACCTCTTTCGGATTCCTTGTGATGCGGAGGAAGTTTTTTGAGAGTGGCTTCGTCCATGCTCAGCACTCCTCAACCTTGACTTTGAGTGTGGCGGTAACCTGCGGATGAAGTTTGACGGGAACTTCGAATGTCCCGAATGACTTGATGGCTTCGGGAAGGATGATCTTCTTCTTATCTATGTCCATGTCGAACTGGGTCTTGGCCTCCTGGGCTATTTCCTTGCTCGATACGCTGCCGAACGTCTTGCCGGCTTCTCCTGCCTTAAGTCTGACAACAACCGTTTTCTTGGCGATCTGCTCGGAGAATTCTTTTGCGTTTGCAAGATTCTCGGCTGCGACCTTTTCATCGTTTGCTTTCTTTAGCTTAAGATCGTTCATGTTCTTCGCGTCAGCGGGTGTGCCGAGCTTCTTCTTGAATATGAAATTCTTTGCGTAACCGTCGGACACTTCAACAACATCACCTTTTTTTCCGACGGACTTAACGTCCTGTAACAGTATGACTTTCATCAGATCTCTCCTTTTTCGAGCATTTCCTTAAGGATCCGTATAAGTGACTTCTTCGCATCTTCAAGAGATACTTCCTTAAGCTGGGCGCCGGCAACGTTCATGTGTCCGCCTCCGCCGAGCTTCTCCATGATGACCTGAACATTGACATCATCTATGGAACGGGCGCTTATATAAACCTCGCCCTGATGCATCGTCAATACAAACGATGCCCTGATACCGTTTATGTTAAGCAGTTCATTTGCAGCCTCCGCGCCGATTATCGTGGGACTGTCCACAACCGTATCGGGCGTTACCGCGATCGCAAATTCTCTGTCATATATTTCAGCGTTGCTTACTATCTCGGCTCTTGCTTTATATGTTCCGACATCATCCCTGAACATCTTGCGGACTCTCGTAACGTCCGCACCGTTTCTGCGAAGATATGCAGCTGCCTCAAAAGTCCTGACACCCGTCTTGGTCATGAAATTATTCGTATCGATCATCATTCCCGCATACAGGCAGTCGGCCTCATCCGACATAAGCTTTACGTGATCGCTTATATACTGTAATACCTCTGATACCATTTCCGCCGCGGATGACGCATAAGGTTCGATATATGAAAGAGTGGCATTCTCGATCTTCTCGGCTCCCTGTCTGTGGTGATCGAGGACAACGATCGCGGGACATATATCGAGAAGTTCCTGACATCCGGTAAAGCTCGGCTTATTGACATCAACCACAACAAGCGTGCAGTCCACCGAAGATGCTATCTCTATCGCCTCTTCTTTTGACACGAATATACTGTCCTCGTGCGAACCGTCATGCGAGATCATCTCAAGCATGGGACGTATCGAAGTCGTTACTTCGTCAACGACGATGTTCACTTTCTTATTGAATGTCTTGGCAACACGATAGATACCGATCGATGCTCCGAACGCATCGACATCAAGTATCTTGTGTCCCATGATAACGATATGATCGCTGTTCTCTATGATCTCACGAAGCGCATGCGCTTTAACCCTTGCCTTGACCCTTGTATTCTTGGCGGTAACTTCACGTTTTCCTCCGAAATAACTGATCTCGTCATCGGTCTTGATGATGGCCTGATCTCCGCCTCGTCCGAGAGCCAGATCGATCGCCGTTCTCGCATATTCATAGTTCTGCGGGAGCGATCCGCTTCCGGCACCGAATCCGATGGACAGCGTAAACGACAGTTCGTTTCCGATATTTGCGTTCTTGACTTCCTCAAGGATCGTGAACCGTTTCTCGATCATGCTGTCAAGTTCTTTCCTCTTCATGAGTACGAGGAACTTATCTTTTTCAAGCTTCTTGACTATGGCATCGACCTTTGAAAAATACTTGTTGATCTGTCTGTCGATAAGTGCAACTACAAGCGAACGTCTTGCCTCATCGACGCTCTCCAGCGCCTCGTCATAGTTATCCATGTATATGAGGCCGCATACCATCTTCTGCTCTTCTATCTGTCTTGACAGGCGGTTGACCTCAGTCACATCGAACATGTAAAGAGCTATCAGATAGCTGTCATAATCAACGGCATCAACCATATCGGGGGCATCCATCAGTGCCTCCATCGATACCTTGTTCATGCTTGCGCGAAAATCACGACCGTCAACTGTTATGACGCTCTCTGTCTCGTGTTCCATGCCCGGAAGTGTTTCTTTTGTGATCTCGGGAATAAGATTGGTGATGCTTTTGCTGTATTTCCTGGTGATGTTCATGATCTGCTCGAACGCGTCATTGGTCCATATGACCTTACCCGACTCATCGAGAAGAGCATACGGTATCTCCAGGTCTCTCAAGAGCTGTTTTTGGACTTGTCCGTACTGGGTGGCAAACGATATCAGATCCTTGACGACCCTGTTACGGTTGTGGAAATAGAGAAAATAAGCGACACCCGCATAAATAACGGCAAATACCGTGGAGGCGACTCCGGCTCTTATATCCACTGCATACATTATAAGAGCAAAGACTCCGACAAGTATGGTCATCCACACCGGCCACATTATATATGTACGGATCTGCCCTTTGAATCTGATGTTACTGCTGCTCATTATCTCTCTCCATTAAGAGATATTATACCCTAAATGTCAAAAAAAGAAAATGCCGACAAAAGTCAGCATTTCCTAGGGTCGTTCGCCCATGCAAATCGCCTTCGGCGATGGGCTCACGGTGCAATAAGGAATCCTCCCGAACCCGGGTCCCTCCTTATTGCCTAGCCTTCTTCTATTGCGCCAACGGGACACTGTGCAGCACATGCTCCGCAGCTAACGCATGTATTCTCGTCGATCTCGAACTTTCCGTCGCCTTCAGCGATAGCGCCGACAGGGCACTGTCCTGCGCAGGCACCGCACGAAATACAACCGTCTTTGATAACAAATGCCATGACAAATACCTCCTTTGTATTTCAAGAATAACCTGATCGAATGTATTTTACATCATTCGCTCGGAAAACTCAATTACTTATTAGATGCTTCAGTTCATGAATGACCCTTGCGATCGGCAGTCCCACCACATTGTAGTAATCTCCTTCGATCGAACGGACAAACGCGGCCGCCGTTGTCTGGATCCCGTAGGAACCCGCCTTATCCATAGCATCGCCCGACAAAACGTAGCTCTTTATATCCTCCTCATCAAGCGGATAAAAAGTGACCTTAGTCTCCTCATAAAACGAGTATTCTCCCACACGACCGTCCTTACCGGAAAAAACGAATGTAACACCGGTAAATACACTGTGCGTTTTTCCTGAAAGAGACTTGAGCATGAAGATCGCATCAGCCTCATCCTTCGGCTTGCCAAGGATCCTGCCTTCCATGACAACTATCGTATCCGCTCCTATTACAAGAATGTCCGTTTCCGTTGTAAGGTCTTTGTGCAGTTCGTTATACGTCTTTATCGAGGAAGCGACATCGATCGCTTTCTGCTTGGACAGTTCAACGCAAATTGCATCGGGAGTTTTTTCAGTGATTACCTCGTCCTTGTCGGAAGGCCATATTTCAAACTCGAATCCCGCAAGTTCGAGAAGCTGCTTACGCCTCGGAGATGCGGATGCAAGTATTATCTTGAAATCGTTATTGATCTTTTCGGCGATCTTCATATTTATACCGGCCTGCCTGCCGCCTCTCTTCCGGCTCTGACACCGTCAAGGATCACCTGTTTCTTAGCGATAAGATCTTTCTTGTCCATGGGAGGTGTATCCCCGAGAGGATAATCAAACCCGAGCTTCTCATACTTTGGCTTACCCATCGTGTGATAAGGAAGAGCATCAAGAGCCTTCAGAGACTTCAGTCCCCCGATAAAGTATCCGAGATCATACAGATACTTGTCATCATCGGTCAGATTCGGAACTATGACGTGTCTGATCCACGTATCGACGTTCTTATCCGACAGATACTTTGCAAACGCGAGAATCCCGTCATTTGGCTGTCCGGTGATCTTTTTGTGCATCTCGGGATCTATATGCTTGATATCGAGCATGACCAGATCCGTCAGCTCCATGAGCCTGTCGAGTTTGGCGATAAATTCCTTATTCTCCGGACGGTATGCTATGCCCGAAGTATCTATGCAGGTATGAACACCGTGATCTTTGCACAGTGTAAACAGGTCGATCAGAAAATCAACCTGCATGAGCGGTTCTCCTCCCGTTACGGTCAGTCCGCCGCCGTTTTTGTAAAACGGCTCATTGTGAAGATACTGCTCGAATATGTATTCGGGGTCCATCTCCTCGCCGCCGGTCATCGCCCACGTATCCGGGTTGTGACAGTACAGACACCTCATGGGACATCCCTGTACGAAGACAACATATCTCGTCCCGGGACCGTCCACGGTGCCGAAGCTTTCAAGGGAATGTATGCGGCCTTTTGTCATTGCTCTCCTCCGTAAAATGACATACGAGCCCGAAACAAATGTCTCGGGCTCGCAAATTAATTCCGACTTAGATAGACTCGTGGAATGTTCTTGAGATAACGTCTGCCTGCTGCTCCGGTGTAAGCTTGATGAAGTTTACGGCATATCCGCTTACACGGATCGTAAGCTGAGGATAATTCTCGGGATGTGCCTGAGCATCAAGAAGAGTTTCTCTGTTAAGAACGTTAACGTTAAGGTGATGTCCACCCTTTGTTGCATATCCGTCTAAAAGATTTACAAGGTTATCAACCTGTGCCTGATTAGCTGCCATGATTCTTTCCTCCTTTTCTGTTTAAGAATAATCGTCGAGGCCCTGATGAAGCGTCGGAACGCTGCATGCCAGCGGAGTTCTGGAGCAATCGGTACACCCCATCGTCTCCGACGTACGCATCTGGCTCTGAGCTTCATCGACATCTACGTTCAGATGTCCGACCCCCGCTTCGACCGAACCGTCAAGGTACGCTACCAGATCATCGATCTGATCCATAAATGTCACCTCTCTTTCTTATATTATTTGTTAAGATCTAACTCTATATCACCTGCAAATACCTGATCTTCCTTACCGAGAGCACCGGGGATGATTGTGAATGTATTCGAGATACCATCCTGTGCATCGTTGAACGGAAGCTTTGATACAGATGAAAGTGAAGCGATTGCTCCGTGTGTATCACGGCCGTGCATCGGGTTTGCACCGGGTGCGAAAGGCTGTCCGGCACGACGTCCGTCAGGTGTGTTACCTGTAGCCTTACCGTATGTAACGTTTGATGTGATCGTAAGGATCGATGTTGTAGGAATACCGTTCCTGTAGGTATGATGACGTCTGATAGCTGTCATGAACTTATGAACAACTTCCTTTGCGATCGCGTCAACACGATCATCATCGTTACCGTATTTAGGGAAGTCACCTGTGATCTTGAAGTCTGTGATGATACCGTCTTCGTCCCTTATGCACTCAACCTTTGCATACTTCATAGCTGAGAAGGAATCGGCAACGATCGACAGACCTGCGATACCTGTTGCGAAATATCTCTTAACGTCTCTGTCATGAAGAGCCATCTCTGCTCTCTCATAGCAGTACTTGTCATGCATGTA
>JAEEJD010000019.1 GCA_016281675.1 Lachnospiraceae bacterium | reverse complement strand
GGAGGAGACATCAGCCTGTTCTGTCATACGAAGTATCTGCGGGAAAACATGAACGAGCAGGGAAGGGCCGAGAAGTTCTATGCCCATACGTGTCCGGGATTTTCCAATTATGTTTCGAGATACGCCCCGAATGCTCTTGATAAGTTTATTCCAGTCCAGCTTCCGAGTGTATGTGCCGCGATATACTACCGTAAGTATAAGGAGATCAAAGACAGATTTGCGCTATTGTCACCGTGTACCGCCATATTCGATGAATTCAGTTCATACAATACAGGTCGTAACATAAACTATCTCATAGGATTTTCCAGCCTTTTCAAACATATAGGAGATACTGATATATCGGGATTCGAAGCGGAACTTGAGATGCCGTATTCCGGTATCGGACGCGCCATTGTTGAAAACGACGCGTTCTCATTCATCGTTTCAAGATATTTTTCTCCGAAGCATCTGTTCAAATCACGCGTGGGAATTGATTCCAAGATGGAGAAGCTCCTTTCGTCGGGTCAGATGATGTCCGGGAACAACCATCCGACGTTGGTCTCGATCGATCTGTGCAGAACAGGATGCATAGACGGTCCCGCAGTGGACAGGAGTAACTTTACGATGGATTATTCCATACCGAAGTACTCAAAACTGTTTGATGAAGCCATGAGTGACCAGGATGACGGAGAGATGTCACCCGATGAGAGGTACGCAAAGCTTGAAGAAAAATACTCTTTCCTGAACACGCGAGATTTCGAATGGGAGGGAGAAGAGGACTATCACCAGAAATGTTCGGTTCCCGCTGATGTCGTCGAGGAAATATTCACATCGATGCACAAGACGTCGAAGATCAAGAAGGAACTCGACTGTCAGGCGTGCGGTTACAAAACGTGTTATGAGATGGTTTGCGCCGTTGCAAACGGTTATTCAAGGATAGAAGACTGTGTTCATTATCTGAACGATGAGATGAAGAAGCAGATGCTGCTGGATCATCTGACCGGGATGTATAACCAGAGGGGATTCTTCAAAGCGGTCACGAGACTTGTGGCAGAAAACCCGGACAAGAAGTATCTTCTGGTGGTCGCGGATATCAACGGTCTGGGAGGTATCAACGATCTGTATTCAAATACGGGAGGAGACATGGTCATCTCATATGTCGGCAAGGTTATTGAGGAATTTGCCGACAAGAGAGGCGAATGCGGCAGGATGGGAGCCGGTACGTTCGGATGTCTGTTTGAAAACACTCCGGAAAACATCGAGCAGTTTAAAGCGGATACCCAGTTGTCCGTTGCACATCTCGGAATAGAGTATCCGCTCACATTAAAGTGCGGATTATATGAGATGGATAATATGTCGGTATCGATCGGACGTGCGACACTTTATGCAACATACGCCTTCAGAACATCGAAAGACAGAAGCCGTAACACGTATATATTCTATACCGAGAAGATGACCAAGATCATGTCGGAAGAGGCCGAGGTCACGCAGAAGATGAAATCGGCGATGGAGAACGGGGAGTTTACACTTTATCTCCAACCCAAGTATGATCATATATCGGGACACATGGTCGGAGCCGAGGTGCTCTCGCGCTGGATCAAGCCTGACGGGTCGATAGTCAGCCCCGGGCTGTTCATTCCGGTATTTGAGAAGAACGGATACATAACCGAACTTGACAGGTTCGTATGGAGAAGTTCGTTTGAGATGATAGCAAAGTGGCTTGCCGAAGGGCATGAACCAATACCGGTATCCGTGAACATTTCAAGAGTCAGCCTTATTGACGAGTCGATCGTTACGGTTATAGGAGAGCTTAAGGACAAATATCCCGAAGCCAGAAAGTTCATCCAGTTCGAGATCACCGAGAGTGCATATGCGGATAACGTCAATGAGATATTTGCGCGTGTTCAGAGTATCAGGGATATGGGCTTCAAAGTCAACATGGACGACTTCGGAAGTGGTTACTCTTCTCTGAACCTTTTAAAGGACGCGCCGATCGACATAGTTAAACTTGACATGGGATTCCTTCGCGGGACGGATAACATGGACAGGGGTAATGTCATAATATCGTCGGTCGTCAATATGACAAGAAAGCTCGGATTCGACCTCGTTGCCGAAGGTGTGGAGACCAAGGAGCAGGCTGATATGCTCACGGAAATGGGTTGTAACGTGATACAGGGCTTCTATTATGCACGGCCTATGCCGCAGGAGGATTTTGTCAGACTTTTGTGAAAAACGGCATATATTTCATGATCTTAAGGGCGATTCCATATCGCCCTTATTATTTTACAAAATGTGAAAATGTGATAAAATACACTATGTATGCGTAAATATATGTCGGTGACAATGATCATAATCGCAACGGCCCTGTCATGCAGCCTGTGTGCATGTAAAAAGGAGCCTGCTCCGAAGGTCAGTTTCGGACAGGTTGATGCGATGCAGGACGGTGCGTTGCTTATAGACAATGAACTTCCCAAAGAAGAGAGGGAGAACAGTACGGCTGCGGAATCGGCAACAAGCGCCTCCACACTCAAGACCGCCAAGAGTCTTGACGTTGAGGATCTGCCTGAAAACGTGGCCAGAATGGCCGCTTTGTGTGATGCCGTCAATATGACATGCGTAGAACAGCAAAGCGCATATACGCAGGATAACAGCGATTTTATGTGGCACTGTGTCCATATGTATTTCGGAAACTGCACCGACAAAGCGATGAAGCTTGAGAAAGTAGCCGGATATGTAGATGCCGAGCCGGGTATCGTCAGCGACGTTTTTTATGCAATGTTCGGAAAGATCCGTTCACTTCCCGATATTTCCGAGAGTGAAATGGATTATTCACAGGGCCCCGCGCATGTGACAATCACAAACGGCCTGAAATACAGATTTTCACTTGGAGACAGGGGAACTTCCGAGGGACAGGTCAGAAGAGCAACCCAGTATTCAGACGGCTCGCTCGAGATGGAAGTTGCGCTTGTCGACTCCGAGACAAACGAAGAGATCGTATGCTTCATATATTCGATGAGGGCCAATACGAGAGATACAACAACTTCGGCGCTGTTTGATTATGAGATCACGGGTGCGAGAGCGGCGGACAGGATAACATCGGATAAGATAGGCGGGCTGCCGTTCCTCGTTCCGGTAATGATGGTCTACGGATACGATTCATATCCCGCAAATGACCCGAGACACAATGAAGTCGATGAAGTGCTTTATTTCAATTCGTTCAAGGAACATGTTCCCGGAATGGATGAACTGAATGCGCGGATCTCGCATGAGATACTTGAATTTGCCAACAGTGAACTGCCCGAAGGATCATGGCGCGAGATATGCTCGTACCCGCTGTCGGATTCCGATTATGTTCAGGTGGCGATATCATATGCGCTTCGTCCGAATGATACGGATGACCCGGATATACGCTGTTACAATTATTCGGTCAAAAAGAGCAGGAAACTCGACAAAAATGATGCCATGACTCTTTGCGATACGACAAGCGCTCAGCTTGAGGCGCACATAGCGGATCTGTGGGAGTCTTCGGAAGGTAACAGGCCCGACGGGATATCCTACTGCGGATTCATGATCAGGAAAGACGGATCCGTTGACGTTTTCTATATGCTTGATATCACGGATAACGAAGTGGCAAGGAAGAAGGCTGTCGCTTACAACAGCGGGTCGGACTCTGTAAGAAAGGTCTTTGAGGGCGACGGTGTCATTCCGGAATCCGAGACCGATGCCATGAAACCGAAACTTACACATGGCCGGAAGGATCAGTAAACCGATGCCAAACGATGATAAAAACAAATACGGCAGGGAATTCGAAAAAGCCTGGACCGAAGGAATGAATAACAATGACTGGACGTTTCTGAACGAAGTCATTGTCAAAAGCGTCGATAATTTTCTTGACGGTGTCGGAGACAGGATGAACGATGCCCTTGCATCTTCAAAGAATAATTCGAAGAATGCAGTGCCTTTGTCCCAAAGAAAAGAGGATTTCTCGGGAAGAACGCATACCGCGGCGATGCAGAGACAGCTCCACGAAGAGCGCAAAAAGGTTCGCGAGGAAATGGAAAGACAGCGTCGTGAGCGGGAAGCGGCAAGACATGCCAGGCGTCTTTCCGGAAAAAACATCTCGACAACGCAGCTCGCATTTCCTTACAGTGACGTCGGCGGGACTATATCCACGGTTAACAGCATCATAGGCGGAATAGGAACCGGATTTACGGGAATATGGGCACTTGTCAGACTTGCGGCAGGAGGTCTGACTCTCGGAAACATGCTTTTCCCGACGGCACTTGTTGCAATATTCGGGATTATTCTCGGAAAAGGCATCAGGCAGGGCAAGATGTCGACACTCGCGGCACGATATGCGCAGATAATAGGGAAAAGACAGTATATCGATATCGAAACGCTGGCCCTTTCTTCCAACAAATCCCCGAAGAAGGTTTTGCGTGAACTGAAAAAGCTTCTGGACCTGGGGTATTTTCCGCAGGGGCATATAGACAGGAACGGGACGACCTTCATACTGACCGATGAAGTGTTCAATCATTATCTTGAACTCGAAACACACGGATCGTCAAACGTCATAGATACGACCGCAAGAAGCGAGGACGAGCAGGAATTCCCGACACTGACACCCGAGGAGTCGGCTGAGCTGTCGCGGATGATAAGAGAAGGAAACGATCATATATCCCGCATCAGAGCACTCAACAACGATATTCCCGGGATAGAGATTTCCGCAAAACTTGACAGGCTCGAGGGACTTCTCAAAGAGATATTCGCAAGGATCAGGGAACATCCCGAGCAGATGTCGAGGATACATGAACTGATGGATTATTATCTTCCCACATCCGTCAAGCTTGTTGACGCATACAGGGAATATGACAGGGTGAGCGAACCCGGCAAAGAGATACTCGAAGCCAAGCGCGATATAGAAAACACAATGGATACGATAAACGATGCACTCGGAAAGCTTCTCAACAAGCTGTTCAAGGACTCGGTACTCGATGTCACGACGGATGCGCAGGTATTGAAAACTGTATTGATACAAAAAGGCCTTACAACCGGAATGGAAGGCGTGAAAGGAGATAAAAATGAGTGAAGTGATCGATGCACAGGTAGTGGATCTGAAGGAGGAGAGCATAGCGACACAGGATCCGTTCATGGATCTTATGAGTGCCCCAAAGCCCGCAGAGATAGTTGAAGCAAAAGAGGATGATCTGTCTCCCGAAGAGCAGGCACAGGTTGAGAAGTTCATGTCGCAGATCGACATAAGGAATTCCCAGCTTGTACTCCAGTATGGCGCTGCCGCTCAGAAGAATGTGGCTGATTTTTCCGAAGGAGCGCTCAAAAGCGTCAGGACCAAGGATATGGGAGAAATCGGAAACATGCTCACAGGAGTCGTTACCGAACTGAAGGGATTTTCGGTTGAGGAGCAGAAGGGGGGATTCCTCGGACTGTTCAAGAAGACGAGTAACCAGCTCACATCGCTCAAGGCCAAATACGACAAGGCCGAAGTAAATGTCAATAAGATCAGCAAGGCTATGGAAGGACATCAGCAGGTTCTTCTTAAAGATGTTGCCATGCTTGACAAAATGTATGATGAGAACCTTGATTATTTCAAGCAGCTGAGTCTTTACATAATCGCCGGCAAGAAGAAACTTGAGGAAGCCAAGACAAAAGAGCTTCCGACACTTCTTCAGAAGGCTGAGGAATCAGGTCTGCAGGAAGATTCTCAGGCTGCAAGGGATTACGCTTCGATGATCGAAAGATTCGAGAAGAAGATATATGATCTTGAACTTACGAGAAATATTTCAATGCAGATGGCTCCGCAGATTCGTCTGATCCAGAGTAACGACACGGTGATGGCAGAAAAGATCCAGTCTACTCTCGTCAATACGATCCCGCTTTGGAAGAGCCAGATGGTCATCGCGATCGGACTCGATCATTCACAGGATGCCGCAAGGGCACAGCGCGAGGTTACGGACATGACCAACGAGCTTCTCAAGAAGAATGCCGAAGCTCTTAAGATCGCATCCGTTGAATCGGCAAGAGAAAGCGAGAGAGGTATTGTGGATATCGAGACTCTTACAACGACCAATCAGATGCTCATAGAGACCTTTGATGAGGTCATGCAGATACAGGCAGACGGAAGAGCAAAGAGACAGGCAGCCGAAGCCGAGCTCGGACGTATAGAAACCGAAATGAAGGATAAGATACTGCAGATCAGCAGGGAAAGTCTGAAGGTTGAATAGTTATATCAGCTTTGATCTTTGCGGCCTCGTTGTTGAGGCGCTGATAATAATATCTCTTGTGGTGCGCAAGATGACAAGGGGCCGTCTGAACAGGTGGGCTCTTGTTCTTGTTGGCGACATTGTCATTGCAACAGCAGCGGACATGCTGGGCCTTATACTCGAGAGAATGGGCAGCGGATATGTTGTGCTCAAATACGTTACCAATGCGTTCACGCTTTGGGGAACATGTATGACGAGTGTCATTTTCTGCGGATTCCTTTTCGCACTTATAGGTATATGGCATAAGATCAATGAGAAAAAAGCACTTTTATACACATATTATGTGCCGATATTTGTTATCTCGGCGCTCGTGTTTGTCGTCAATCCGTTCACAAAGATCATTTATTTCATAAACGATAAAGGGATATACCAAAGGGGACCGCTGTTCTATTCGCTTTACGCTCTTTCGTACATGTACATGTTCGTCGGGTATTACGAGCTGTTCAAGTACCGCAGGCTGTTTAACCGCAAAAAGCTTGCGAGCGTATTGATGGTCTTTTTCGTCATGGTATTCTCAAGCATCTTCCAGGCGCTTCATCCGCAGTACAACATTCAGATGTTCTTCACGGCGGTCGCATTTTTCATGATGATGATCGGAGTACAGTCCCCGGAGGAGAGGATGCACGGATCCACCGGACTGTTCTCGATGAATGCATACATTCAGGATATAAATAAATACTTTGAACTCAAAGCGCCGATCGGGGTAACCGTTTCGGTCATGACGAATTACAGTGCGCTTATCGAAATGCTCGGCTACTTTACGGTTCAGGAGATAATAGTTGCTCTGGCAAGAAGGCTCGAGGATTGGGCGGGCCAGTGCAGGGCCGACGTTGATCTGTATTATCTGGGCGGAGGAAGATATGCCGCAATAACCGACGAAAGATATGAGGCCGACATGATCAGAATCTCCCAGGAGATCAATGCGGCGCTTGCTAAGGAAGTCGAAGTCGGGGAAATGTCGATCAAGGTCATGAACAATGTCTGTTTCATAGCTTGTCCGTCCGACATTGACGATCCAAAGTTCATGTTCTCCTTTGACGGCAGACTTGAGTTGGAAGGTTACACCGGCGAGCTCCGCTACGCGGAAAAACTGTTCGACAAGAAACGTTTCGAATTGCGTCACGATATCGCGAAAGTCATCGAGAGGGCGTTTACCGACAACCTGTTCTATCTTCAGTACCAGCCGATCTATTCCGTAAAGGATAAAAGATTTGTCAGGGTGGAGGCTTTTCTTCGACTTAATGATCCCGATTTCGGTCAGATCAGGCCGGATATTCTGATCGGTGAAGCGGAGAGGCTTAATTCGATACATGCCATCACGACATATGTTATCGAAGAGGCATGCAAACTCGTATCAATGCCCGAATTCCTTCTTATGGGGCTTGATTTCATAGAGATCAATCTGTCGCCCGTTCAGTGCATGTGGAGCGATCTTCTGACAGTGATCCTCTCCACGATGAAAAGCTATAACGTTCAGGCAAAGAATATATGCTTTAACATAACGGATGTGGACGGAAAGGATCTGTTCGAGAAGATGTGCGACAATATAGACGCCCTCGCTCAGATAGG
>JAEEJD010000159.1 GCA_016281675.1 Lachnospiraceae bacterium | reverse complement strand
TAAGGTTACTCCAAAGGGAGAAACCGAACTTACCGCAGAAGAAAGACTTCTTCGTGCGATCTTCGGTGAGAAGGCGAGGGAAGTAAGAGATACATCCCTTAAGGTTCCTCACGGAGAGTACGGTATCATCGTTGATGCCAAAGTATTTACAAGAGAAAACGGAGATGAGCTCCCGCCCGGAGTCAACAAATCCGTAAGGATATATATCGCTCAGAAGAGAAAGATATCCGTAGGTGATAAGATGGCCGGTCGTCACGGTAACAAGGGTGTTGTTTCCCGCGTGCTTCCGATCGAGGATATGCCTTATCTTCCCAACGGACGTCCCGTGGACATCGTCCTCAATCCCCTGGGTGTTCCTTCGCGTATGAATATCGGACAGGTTCTTGAGATCCATCTGTCGCTTGCGGCAAAGGCACTCGGATTCAATATTTCAACACCTGTCTTTGACGGAGCGGACGAAGATGACATCATGGATACGCTCGATCTTGCCAACGACTATGTAAATCTTCCTTTTGATTCAAAGGAGGCAAAAGACAAGTCGGAGGTTACATTCGAGAGTCTTCATAAGGAAGAACTTCTTCCCGAGGTTTATGAATACCTGTCGGAGAACAGAGAACACAGAAAACTCTGGAAGGGTGTTCCGATATCAAGAGACGGTAAAGTCAGACTTCGTGACGGACGTACCGGTGAGTATTTTGACAATCCGGTCACGATAGGTCACATGCATTACCTTAAGCTCCACCATCTGGTAGACGATAAGATACATGCACGTTCAACAGGCCCGTACTCACTCGTAACCCAGCAGCCTCTCGGCGGTAAGGCCCAGTTCGGCGGACAGCGTTTCGGTGAGATGGAAGTTTGGGCCCTGGAGGCATACGGCGCATCATACACACTGCAGGAGATCCTGACAGTCAAGTCTGATGACGTTATAGGCCGTGTTAAGACATACGAAGCTATCATCAAGGGCGACAACATTCCCGAGGGTGGTATTCCGGAATCATTCAAGGTTCTGCTCAAGGAGTTACAGTCACTCGGACTTGATGTGCGCGTTCTCAAAGACGACAATACGGAAGTAGAGATCAAAGAAACCGTTGATTACGGCGAAACGGATATGCGTTCCGTTCTTGAGGGAGACTTCAAGGATTACCGCAAGGAAGAGAACTTTGCGAAGAGCGGATACAGCACGCAGGAATTCGACGAAGAAAGCGGAGATCTCGTTGACGTCGAAGAATCCGATGAAGAATATGATGATTCGGATGAAGAGTTTGAAGAAAGCTACGACGACACAGAGGAATGATCTGAGCCAATACTTTTGTAAAGGAGCTAAACATGGCAGAACAAAACAAAGAAGCTTACGAGCCTTTAACATTTGATGCGATCCGGATCGGACTCGCATCACCTGAGAAGATAAAAGAGTGGTCAAAGGGAGAAGTAAGAAAGCCCGAGACGATCAACTACAGAACGCTCAAGCCCGAGAAGGACGGTCTGTTCTGTGAGAGGATCTTCGGACCCTCAAAGGACTGGGAATGTCACTGCGGAAAGTATAAGAAGATCCGCTATAAAGGAGTTATCTGTGACCGATGCGGAGTTGAGGTAACAAAGGCAAACGTTCGTCGTGAACGTATGGGCCATATCGAACTGGCTGCGCCTGTATCTCATATCTGGTACTTCAAGGGTATCCCGAGCCGTATGGGTCTGATTCTGGACCTGTCTCCGAGAACACTTGAAAAAGTCCTGTACTTTGCAAACTACATAGTACTCGATCCTATGGCTACCGACCTTAAGTACAAGCAGGTACTTACCGAAGCGGAATATCAGAAGGAGTGCGAGGAATACGGGTACGGCAAGTTCCGTGTCGGAATGGGTGCCGAAGCCATCAAAGAACTTCTCATGGCTATCGATCTTGACGCAGAGGCGGAAGATCTCAAGACTCAGCTTGAGGATTCGACCGGCCAGAAGAAGGCAAAGATCATAAAGAGACTTGAAGTTGTTGAAGCTTTCCGTGAATCCGGGAACAAGCCCGAGTGGATGATAATGGATGTCATTCCGGTCATTCCCCCCGATCTTCGTCCTATGGTTCAGCTTGACGGCGGAAGATTCGCAACAAGTGACCTTAACGATCTGTACAGAAGAATAATCAACCGTAACAACCGCCTGAAGAGACTTCTTGAACTCGGTGCTCCCGACATTATCGTCCGCAACGAGAAGAGAATGCTTCAGGAGGCTGTTGACGCACTTATAGACAACGGACGTCGCGGCCGTCCCGTAACGGGCCCCGGCAACAGACCCCTTAAGTCGCTTTCCGACATGCTTAAAGGTAAGTCGGGTCGTTTCCGTCAGAATCTTCTCGGTAAGCGTGTCGACTATTCGGGACGTTCGGTTATCGTCGTAGGTCCGGAACTGAAGATCTATCAGTGCGGTCTTCCGAAAGAGATGGCTATTGAGCTGTTCAAGCCTTTCGTAATGAAGGAACTCGTTGCGAACAAGTCAGCTCACAACATAAAGAACGCAAAGAAGATGGTTGAGCGTCTTCGTCCCGAAGTATGGGACGTTCTGGAAGACGTTATCAAGGAACATCCCGTTATGCTGAACCGTGCACCAACACTGCACAGACTCGGTATACAGGCATTCGAGCCGATACTTGTCGAAGGTAAGGCAATAAAGCTTCATCCTTTGGTATGTACCGCATTCAATGCCGACTTCGACGGTGACCAGATGGCTGTGCATCTTCCTCTTTCGGTTGAGGCACAGGCAGAGTGCAGATTCCTTCTGCTCTCACCCAACAACCTTCTTAAGCCTTCGGACGGCGGACCTGTTGCGGTTCCGTCACAGGATATGGTCCTCGGTATCTATTACCTTACAATGGAGAAGATGAGAGATCTCTCCAAGGATCCCGATTTTGAAGGCGAAGCCGAAGTAAGCTTCCCGGCAACGGATGCCGAAGCTCAGAAGGCAAAGGAAACAATAAAAGAGTACAACGATATACCGGAGAAGCATGCCGAAAGAGAACAGATTCGTTCTTCGTTTATTGAGGCAGCGATCAAAGCATTTGATACATATCAGACTGCAAAGGCAAAGGCAGTCAAAGCCGGCAAGAGCCTTGATTCGATAAAGGAAACGGCTCTTGAGCGCGATACGCTGATCCGTGTAAATATCGATCCCGAGCGTGACAGATGGATCGTCTGTGAGATGGTCGACATACTCGGAAGATATTTCAACTCAATGAACCAGGCACTTCTTGCGTACGAGAACCAGGAGATCACTCTCCATCAGCCGATCAATGTATACAGAGAGAAGACTCTCGCTGACGGCACGAATGTATCGGGTGTGATCAAGACAACGCTCGGAAGACTGATCTTCAATGAGATACTTCCTCAGGATCTCGGATTCGTTGACAGGGAAGACCCCGAGAATGCTCTTAAACTTGAGATTGCGTTCCATGTCGGCAAATCAGACCTTAAGAAGATACTTGAAAGAGTCATCAACAATCACGGTGCAACCAAGACAGCCGAAGTTCTTGATGACATCAAGTCGATGGGTTACAAGTATTCGACTCAGGCGGCCATGACCGTTTCAATTTCCGATATGACGGTTCCCGCAGCCAAGCAGGAAATGCTCGACAAGGCCCAGGCTACCGTTGAGGAGATCACAAAGAACTACAGACGTGGTCTTATCACGGAGGAAGAGAGACACGACGGTGTCATCAACACCTGGAAGGCTACTGACGAGAACATCACAAAAGAGCTTATCGACGGACTTGATAAATACAATAACATTTACATGATGGCGGATTCGGGTGCCCGTGGTTCAAACAAGCAGATCAAACAGCTTGCCGGAATGCGTGGACTGATGGCTGATACAACAGGTAAGACCATCGAGCTGCCCATCAAGTCAAACTTCCGTGAAGGTCTTGACGTTCTGGAGTACTTCATGTCAGCACACGGTGCACGTAAAGGTCTGTCCGATACGGCACTTCGTACAGCCGACTCGGGTTACCTGACGAGACGTCTTGTTGATATCTCACAGGAGCTAATCATCCGTGAACAGGATTGCTCCGAGAAGCGTAACCAGATACCGGGAATGCACGTAAGGGCATTTGCTGACGGTAAGGAAGTGATCGAGACACTTCGTGACCGTATACTCGGAAGATATGCGGCTGAGGATATAGTTGATAAAGACGGAAATGTCCTTGTCAAAGAAAATCATATGATCACACCGAGACGTGTGGAGATCGTTCTGAAGAATGCCGTGGATTCCGAAGGAACACCCATCATGGAATCAAAGATCGGTGTTAAGATCCGTACGATACTTACGTGTAAATGCCATAACGGAATATGCTCGAAGTGCTACGGTGCCAACATGGCGACCGGTGAGATGGTTCAGGTCGGTGAAGCTGTAGGTATCATTGCCGCACAGTCTATCGGTGAGCCCGGTACACAGCTTACGATGAGAACGTTCCATACCGGTGGTGTTGCCGGAGACGATATCACACAGGGTCTTCCCCGTGTCGAGGAGTTGTTTGAGGCACGTAAGCCCAAGGGACTTGCAATCATATCGGAGATCGCCGGACGTGCGGTCCTTCATGATACGAAGAAAAAACGTGAAGTCGTTGTAACAAACGATGAGACAGGTGAGAGCAAGACTTACCTTATCCCTTACGGATCAAGATCCAAGATCACTGAGGAGGGCGTTGATATCCAGGCCGGTGACGAGCTGACCGACGGTTCCGTCAATCCTCATGACATACTGAAGATCAAAGGTGTCCGTGCGGCGCAGGATTACATGCTCCGTGAGGTTCAGAGAGTTTACAGACTTCAGGGTGTTGAGATCAACGACAAGCATATCGAGGTTATCGTTCGTCAGATGCTTAAGAAAGTCCGCATCGAAGACGACGGAGACTCGGAACTTCTGCCCGGTTCCCTCGTGGATGCACTCGAACTTGAGGACATCAATGAGGCTCTTGAAGCGGAAGGCAAGAAGACCGTTGAAGCAAAGCAGGTTATGCTCGGTATCACAAAGGCCAGCCTTGCTACGAGCTCGTTCCTGTCGGCGGCTTCCTTCCAGGAGACGACAAGAGTTCTTACCGAGGCAGCCATAAAGGGTAAGGTAGACCCGCTTATCGGACTGAAAGAAAACGTCATAATCGGTAAGCTGATCCCTGCCGGTACAGGTATGAAGCAGTACAGAAACGTTATGCTTGACACAACGCTTCCCGACAGCCTTATAGTTCCGAAGGAGGAAGAGGTCATTCCCGAATATGAGGATGCATACGAGGATGAAGATCAGGTCGATCTCGAAGAAGATATCGAAATCGAAGAGGAACTTGAAGAGGTAGCGGAAGACGCGGAAGAATAATTCCGCAGCCGCTGACCTGAATAGGTAAATAAAAAGACAGAGGAGACAAACTCCTCTGTCTTTTATTGTTATAAAGGATCCTGATCGGATCAGTAATTCACATACATTGATGCAACGGTCGCTTCGGCTTCCTTGGAAAGCTGATAAGCACGGATCGGATGGAAATATCCGGAAGACATCCTGAATGCTTTACGATTAACAGGTGAAAGCTTTCCGGTCAGCTCGTATGTATTCTTGCGGATCGTAAGATACCATGCTGAATACATGAATACGATCACCGCAACAAACGAAGCAAAAGGAATCCATAAGATATAACCCGAAATACCCGTGTGGGGAACCGCTGCAAGCGGAACGTCTTCATTCTGAACTACAAAGAACACGTAATCGCCCGTAGACATCGCTGCTTCCGCAGTCTGACCGGCGGTTGTTTCCGTAGCCATGAATCCGAGTATCGGAAGAAGAAACAGAAATATAAATGCTATCGTTGCAAGAGTGTTGACAATGATTTTACGTTTTACCGTCATGATAAACCTCTTTTCAAAAATCAAATAACATATCCTTACATGAATAAAGACACCGCATATAACGAAAAAGGTTCAGTATTTTGGTGCTTAAAATCTTTTCTTTTCATGTCACAAGGTATATAATAAACTGGATTTGGTATGATTTCAACCGAAACTGATCAGGGGCGGGACGATAGAAATGAGAGATGATTATTTCAAAAGCTACAAGATGTTCAAGTTCATCCAACTGGCACTTCTTGTGATATTTGCCATCTGTTTTTTTCTCTTTATATTTCTTGACGACAATTTAAGAGTAAGCGTGTTCTCAAATAAAGTCCTTTTGACGATATGTGTGTTCCTCTGGGCATTCATGATATACAGTGTTGCCTGCATTATCATGGACTTCAGACTACTTGAGGGTCACATCGTTCACGATCACGTTCTTAAAAGAGCGGTGTATGTTGATGCACTGACAGGTATTCCGAACAGATTTTCCTGTGACCAGATATTTGAGAAATATGAAAGCGAGCAGGATATTTCGTCCCTCGGATGCGCACTTATAAGGATAGATAATCTCGACGAGATCAACCAGGATCACGGCAGGAGCAGCGGTAATGTGGCTCTCAAGGAATTCTCGTCGATGGTGGAGCGTATCAGCGCTTACTATGGATTTGTCGGAAGAAATAACGGTAACGAATTCCTTGTAGTTATCGAAAACTGTAATAATGACAAGATGGAGAAATTTGCGGCCGAACTGGAAAAAGAGATCTCTCTTTACAACAAGACTTCGGGCGGATATGAGATAAAGATCGATGTTTCGAAGATACTTAATGAAACAGTCGGATTGACGGATTTCAGAGAACTCGTAGCAAGGCTGTACGGTAATACCAAGGTGTAAGTATGGCTGATTTTAATCATGCCTATATAGGACGGCTCGTCCAAAAATCACAAAGGGGAGACAGTGATGCTTTTGCCGAACTGTATGCCATAACTTACCAGCATACTTACAACTACGCGGCACACTATCTCCGGGATATGAATCTCGCGCAGGATGCCCTGCAGGAAACATACATACTCGCCCTGCGAAACATTTCGGGGATAAAGGAACCAACGTTGTTCGTGGCATGGCTTAATCAGATATGTTTCCGGGTATGCTACGATATGGAACGCAAGAACCGGCAGGAATACGGGGAGAACAATCCCGAACTGCTGGAACTTGTAAGCGATGATTACATCGACCATAATCCGGAGGAACAAACGGAAACGGCTGATGAAACATCGAGGTTAAAGGAAGCGATAATGTCTCTTCCCTTTAACGAGCAACAGGTAGTCGTTATGCGCTACTACAACGACATGAAGCTTGAGGACATTGCCTCGGCGCTATCGTGTTCGAGAAGCAGCGTCAAGCGGTACCTGATATCAGCAAGAGACAGGCTGAAAATAATGCTCAGAAAGGGGAATGAAGATGTTTAGAAGAAATAAGACATACAGTATAAACAGAAAAGCAGCCAACGAAGCGCTTCAAAACGTCTTCGCTGCCTGCGAGCAGACACCCAATACACAGTCATTGGATGCACTGCTGTTTAAGAATATAGCAAATACTACACTGGTCAAGGCGGGCAAATGGATGTCCGTTGCGCTGCTCGTTCTGATACTCTTAAGTCCGTTGGCCTTTTACATGGCCCGTGAAGACGAAAGCAGAAAACCCCACAAGACCGATATCACAGTTACGAATCATTACCTGGACGAGGAGAATGAATGCTTTGTGATGGAGATCGAGGGCAGTGACATAGACTACGACGGGATATACGCCAAGAGAGAAAACGGAGCGGTGATATACCCTATCGAGTCGGATGAAAACGGT
Organism: Lachnospiraceae bacterium; assembly: GCA_016281675.1. The sequence continues at coordinate 4,925 of JAEEJD010000159.1, read as the reverse complement.
ATCGTAAAATTCCGGTTCGAAAAAGGAACGCTCAATATCTATATTCCCGATACGGAGGGTGGAATTGTTCAAGCAGTTTTATCCAAATAAAAATATATGGATGTCGGTCCTGTTGGTCGCGGCATTGACACTTTGTGCGTGTTCCGACTCGGGCCCGGAAGAGACCGTACTCAAGATCGAGAAGATCGCATCAGAACAGAACAGAAGCAACGAGCCAAAGTGCCTGACTCCCGTAGCGGGAGGAGAGCTGATATTCGGAGGAGATGAACTCATCGTCGATGCGACAAACAGTTCCGACGGTTATCTGTATGTCAAAAGTTCCGGCGAGATAGAGGATATCAAGATCCAGCTTAACTGCAATGACAGCGTTACATACACATACATAATCCCGAAAGGGGACTCGGTCGTCCCGCTTTCTCTCGGTGACGGAACATACACCGTTATAGCATACGAGGGAATGGGCGATGAAGGCATGTATGCGACAAAGTTTGCCGAAACGATAGATGTGACGATGCCCGATCAGTATCTTCCGTACCTGTATCCGAACCTCTATGTTCAGTTTGATATCAATGCTGATGTGGTACAGCTCGGAAAAGAACTGGCGGCAGGTAAAGGATCCGATATAGAGGTCATTGCGGCGGTATATGATTATGTTGTCAGGAATATCACCTACGATCATGAGAGAGCCGTCACGGTCAAACCCGATTACGTTCCTAACGTTGATATGGTCCTCAAGGAGAAAAAGGGAATATGCTTTGACTATGCTGCTCTTATGGCGGCAATGCTCAGGAGTCAGAGGATACCGACCAGACTTGAGTTCGGATATGCGGGCGATGCATATCACGCATGGATCACTTCATATATAGAAGATAAAGGATGGATCAACGGGATAATCGAGTTCGACGGAGTTGACTGGACCCTTATGGATCCGACTTTCGCGGCTAACGCGGGAACAAAGAAGATAAAGAGTTTTATAGGCGACGGTAATAACTATACCACCAAATATATCTATTAACAGTTTACGGGAGGAGCCGGTAACAATGAGTGCCAAGAACAGCAAAAAGCTTCTAAACAATCAGGAACTGTCCATGTTCTGCGATCAGATAGCCATGATCCTGAACGCGGGTATATCCGCGATGGAGGGAATATCTATCATGCTTGATGACGCGACCACGGATGAGGGACGCGAGATCCTTCAGACGATCCTGGATAAGTGTAACGAAGGCGATACATTCCACCATTCGGTCGAAGCTTCGGGAGTATTTCCCAAGTACGCTCTTGATATGATAGAGATAGGCGAGCAGTCCGGTAAGCTTGAAGAAGTAATGAGGGCGCTGGCTTTCCATTACAACCGCGAGGAAAATGTCGCAAGAGGCATTAAGAGCGCGGTCACATATCCCATGCTCATTGTCGGCATGATGCTCATTGTCATTCTGGTACTTGTCATTAAGGTCCTTCCCATATTCAATGACGTGTTCAAACAGCTCGGTTCCGAAATGACCGGTTTTTCGAAAGGAATGCTCAACTTCGGAAACGCCGTCAGCAAGTATGCACTTGTTATCGTTATCGTTGCCGCTGTACTTGTTGCGCTTATATTTGTGTTCACCAAGACCGCAAAGGGCAGAGCAAAGCTTCGCGGATTCCTGTCTAAGTTCGTTGTAACGAGAAGCCTTTATGATAAGATCGCTGCCGGAAGGTTTGCCTCCGGTATGGCGCTTACGATGAGTGCCGGACTCGACACGGACGAGAGCCTTAACATGGTATCGAATCTTGTGGACAACAGCGATATGGCCGAGAAGATCAGCAAGAGCAAGGAGTTCATGGCAAACGGATCATCGTTTGCGGATGCTCTGTGTTCTGCGGGAATATTCTCAAATATGTATTCAAGGATGATATCCGTCGGTTTCAGGACGGGTTCCGTCGATAAGGTTCTTGAGAAGATAGCGGTCGGTTACGACGAGGAAGTAGACGAGAAGATGACCAATCTGATCTCGGTACTTGAGCCTACGCTCGTTATCATACTGTCGGTAGTCGTATGTCTCATACTTCTGTCGGTAATGTTGCCTCTTATGGGAGTTATGGGTAGTATCGGATGAACAACAGATTCAACAGACCAAGCCTGAAAAAAAGAATAACGGAATCGGTCAATTTCTCGGTGTTCTTCTTTGTGATCATCATAGCGATATTCCTTGTGGGTATTTCATTTATCGCATCGACATCATCAAAGGATCAGAAAGATATCCTGACGGATGCGGTGAGCAAGGACATCATCCACTGCTATGCGATCGAAGGATACTATCCGCCGAGTCTTTCCTATATAGAAGACCACTATGGACTGACATACGACAAGGACAAATATCTTGTCGATTATGTTCCCGTGGGTGACAATATCATGCCGTCCGTGACTATCCTGGAGAAGAGCGGAAAATGAATTTTGCAAAGAGAAATAAATCGATAGTTGATTTTCTGTTCATACTGGCGCTGTTTGGTGCATTTGCCATAACGGCTCTGTTTGTTGTGCTCTTCGGGGCGCAGGTTTACAAGAGTACCGTTTCAAACATGAACACCAATTACGAGAAACGTACCGCGATGTCATATGTTACCGAGAAGATCAGGTCGCACGATTATACGGGCGGTGCTGATGTTGCCGATCTCCGCTCGCTGAGAGAAGACGGCGATCACTCGGTGCTGAAACTGTATCAGGATGTCGGCGGCAAGAAATACGTTACGTATATGTTTGTGGCGGACGGATACCTTAAAGAGTACACGACGGATGCGTCAAACGATTTTGATTACAAATCGGGAACCAACATACTGGCGATAAAGGATTTTTCCGTAAGGAAGGAAAGCGATTCGCTTTACCACTTCAATATCATTGACATGAACAACGAGAAGACGGAATTCTTCGTTGCTCTTTACAGCGGAACGGACGGTGATGATCATGAATAAATATCTCAAGTCCAAAACATCACTGTTCCTGATGGAACTGATCATAACGATACTTCTGTTCGCGGCATGCGGTGCCGTGTGTGTTAAGCTGTTCGTTACTTCCCATGTGATGACGAGGGAAACGGTCGAACTCAACGAGGCGGTTTCGATAGCACAGGGATTTGCCGAGGTTATGCGCGCGACGGACGGCGACATCGATTCGGTTCTTGAACATTATCCGAATGCAGTACACGGAGGCGAGGGATTCTTTGAAGTGTTCTATAACGAGGAATTCGATGTGTGTGATTTTTCCGAAGCTTCGTATGTCAGCGATGTGACCATGACTCCGAACGGAGCCATACAGAATATGGAAGTCAGAGTCGTCAGATTATCCGACTACAAAGATATTTACACGCTTAATGCGACGAAATATATGAACAGGACAAAGGGGTAACAGATGGATAGGAAACATTCCGGAGGAATCAATATCGGAACAAGTTCAATACTTGTAACGTTCGTGCTCCTCGCACTCGTTACTTTTGCTGCCCTTTCGTATATGTCGGCCAGATCCGATTACGTGCTCTCAAAAGAGGCGGCGGACAGAACAGCCAGTTATTATGACGCAAACAGGATGGCGGAGATATATCTGGCAAACATCGAGGCGCTTTTGTCAAAGCATCTCGACAGGTCTTCGAGCGAAGAGGAATATATAAGCGGTGTCGATGCACTGTTTGCGGATAACGACAAGATACTTTGCGAAGAAAGAGAGGACGGCGTCAAGACGCTTTCCTATACGATAGCCGTTACGAACGGTCAGAATCTGAACGTGACACTTCTGGTTCATTATCCCGATGTCAATGACGACAGTCTGTTCAAAGTGGACAAATGGACGACAAACGTGAACAGGGAGTGGCTTGAGAAGGTTAAGGACGGAGCGCAGGGCGAGTCCGGAACAAAACTGCTTTTCCAATAACAAAGGAGATCATCATGGCTGTTGAAGAAACCTTAGCGAAAATCACCCAGGACGGAGCATCGGACATATTTATAGTTGCCGGTCTTCCGCTTTCATATAAAAAGAAAGGCGTGTTCGTGGAAGAGAGCGAAGGAAAGCTCATGCCCGCGGATACCGCTGTGCTGATCACGGAGATATACGAACTTGCGGGTGGCCGCGATATGACAAGACTCCAGAAGAGCGGCGATGACGATTTCTCGTTCGCCATCAGAGGTGTGGCGCGTTTTCGTATCAATACGTACAAACAGAGAGGTTCTCTCTCGGCCGTTATAAGAGTCATCACCTTCAATATTCCCGATCCCGCGGAGCGTAACATCCCGCAGAACATCATCGAATTTGCCGACAAGAAGAAAGGCATGGTTCTCGTTACCGGTCCCGCCGGAAGCGGAAAATCAACCACTCTCGCATGTATGATCGATCATATCAATTCGACGAGACATGCGCATATCATAACGCTTGAAGATCCTCTTGAGTATCTTCATATGCATAAGCAGAGCATAGTCAGCCAGAGAGAGGTTGTCACGGATACGGACAGCTACCTTACCGCTCTTCGTGCATCACTCAGGCAGAGCCCCGATGTCATCCTTCTCGGTGAGATGCGTGACTATGAGACCATGAACGTTGCAATGACTGCGGCCGAGACAGGACATCTGATCCTTTCGACCCTTCATACGATAGGTGCATCAAATACGATAGACCGTATCATAGATGCATTCCCGCCCAACCAGCAGCATCAGATCGCGCTTCAGCTGTCGATGGTGCTCCAGGCAGTAGTATCACAGCAGCTTGTTCCTTCGACGGACGGCGGCCTTGTTCCCGCATTTGAGATCATGACATTAACACCTGCCATAAGGAACATGATCAGGGAATCAAAGGTTCATCAGATAGACGGAATGATCTATGCTTCCGCTGCCGATGATATGATCGCCATGGACACAAGTCTTCTCAATCTGTACAGAGACGGGAAGATCACGGATAAGACGGC